>DAITNH010000186.1:0-10868 GCA_036834745.1 Prolixibacteraceae bacterium | reverse complement strand
TGGGCGAAATTCTGATGCCGAAACGCTATGTTCCGGAAGGAACGCAACCAGAAGATACGATCGATGCGTTTATTTATCTCGATTCGGAAGACCGTTTGGTAGCAACGACCGAAAAACCACTGGCAATGGTCGGGGAGTTCGCTTTGCTCGAAGTTGTTGCGGTAACTCCTGTCGGAGCATTCCTGAACTGGGGATTGCCGAAAGATTTGTTTGTTCCCTTCCGCGAGCAGCGCCAGCCAATGGAAGAAGGCAGGAAGTACCTGGTTTATGTGTATGTTGATACCAATACCAAACGTATCGCTGCATCTTCAAAAATCGAAAACTACCTGGATAATATTCCTGTCGATTATGATGTTGATGAGGAAGTTGACCTGATTATTGTGAATGAAACCGATTTGGGCTACAATGCAATTATCGACAACAGTCACCTTGGAATCATTTATAAAAATGAGGTTTTCCAGCCACTCAATCCGGGCGATAAAATTCAGGGATACATCAAAAAAATCAGGACTGATGGCAAAATTGACCTTTGTCTGCAAAAATCAGGATACGAAAAAATCAGTTCTTTTGTCGATCGCATCATCGCTGAACTTCAGAAAAACAAAGGATTTTTACCGCTGACGGATAAAAGTTCTCCGGAAGAGATCTACAAGGCATTTAAAATCAGCAAAAAGAATTTCAAGGCAGCCATTGGCGCTCTGTATAAAAAGAGGTTTATCGCGCTTGAGGACAACGGCATCCGGCTGTTGGGACCGGAATAAATATCTAACCCGTTTACTCAGCAGGTGACTCCAAGTCACCCGCTGAGTAAAGCCAAAACTTTGAAAGAACGACGGTGGCTGAGCTTGTCGAAGCCGGAACTTGGAACTATTCTTCATGAAAGTTTGCATTGCAGAAAAACCCAGTGTAGCCAAAGAGCTGGCACAGATAATTGGCGCAAATGGCCGTAGGGACGGCTATTTCGAAGGAAACGGGTATCAGGTTACCTGGACATTCGGACATTTGTGTACCCTGAAAGAACCCAGTGACTATACAAACCTCTGGAAATCATGGTCACTGCACCATCTGCCCATGATTCCCGCTAAATTCGGTATCAAAGTCATCGAAAACGACGGGGTGAAAAAGCAATTCGCAATCATCGAAAAACTCATGTCAACTGCCGAAGAGGTAATAAACTGCGGTGATGCGGGCCAGGAAGGGGAATTGATTCAGCGTTGGGTAATGTCGAAGGCAAAATGTACCGCTCCGGTTAAACGCTTGTGGATTTCGTCGCTGACAGAAGAAGCAATTAAGGAAGGATTTCAGAAACTACAGCCTGGCGAAAAGTTTGATAATCTGTATGCCGCCGGAAGCGCCCGCGCCATTGGCGACTGGCTGCTCGGAATGAATGCAACCCGTTTATATACCTTGAAATATGGCCAAAACAAACAGGTACTTTCAATCGGAAGGGTGCAAACTCCGACACTTGCGTTGATCGTAAATCGCCAGAAAGAAATCGATGCTTTTAAACCGGAACCGTATTTCGAAATTAAAACCATTTACCGCGAAACTACATTTTCCGCCGCTTCAGGAAGGTTTCAAAACCGTGAGGATGCCGCGCAGGTACTGGAAGAAATTAGTCATTTCGATCTGGAAATCGGCAAAATTGAAACCAAGAACAGCATTGAGCAACCGTTGCGCCTTTTCGACCTGACCTCGCTTCAGGTTGACTGCAACCGGAAATACGGAATGAGCGCCGAAGAGACACTGCGAACAATTCAATCACTCTACGAAAAAAAGCTGACCACTTATCCGCGTGTGGATACCACTTATCTTTCCGAAGATATTTACCCAAAAGTTCCGGGCATCCTGAAACAGTTAAAAGGTTACGAAACGCTGACAGCACCTTTGCTTGATGGAAAACCGATTCGCAAAACAAACAAGGTTTTCGACGATAAAAAGATTACCGATCACCATGCCATTATTCCAACCGGGCAAACGCGCCTTGACCTGAACAAAGAGGAAAAGCAGGTATTTGACATGGTTGCAAAACGTTTTATATCAGTATTTTATCCTGACTGTAAGGTTTCCAATACCACTGTTGAAGCCAAGGTTGGTCCACACGATTTTAAAGCTACCGGAAAGCAGATTCTATATCCCGGATGGCGAACCGTTTATATGAACGACAAAAATCCGTTACAGAGCGACGAAAATATCCTGCCGATTTTTGTTACGGGCGAACATGGGCCGCACGAACCAGGACTGCTGGAGAAATCAACGCAACCGCCTAAATATCTGACGGAAGCAACTTTGCTCCGTGCCATGGAAACTGCCGGGAAAAGTGTTGACGACGAAGAATTGCGGGAACTAATGAAAGAAAACGGCATCGGCCGTCCTTCCACCCGTGCCAACATTATCGAAACGCTTTTCAGGAGAAAATACGTGAAGAAGGAAGGTAAACGGTTGGTTGCCACCCAAACCGGAATTGACCTGATTGACAGCATTGAAAATGATTTGCTGAAATCGGCTGAACTCACCGGTCAATGGGAGAAGAAGTTGAGGCTAATAGAATCCGGACAATACGACGTGGCCAGTTTTATGGAAGAAATGAAACAAATGGTTGCAGAGGTCGTCGATCAGGTGAAACGCTCGCCGAGAAAAGTATTTGCGCTCGCTCCAGAAGAACCAGTCGTTCCGGCGAAAAAGGAAAAAACTGCGCCCGCCGAACCACAGGAGACAACCTGCCCGGCATGCAAAAAAGGAACACTCAAAAAAGGCAAAAATGCCTGGGGCTGTTCGGCCTGGAAAGACGGATGCCGTTTCATTATTCCATTCGAGTTCATGGGAAAGAAACTCACTGATGCGCAAATCAAACGATTGGCAGAAAAAGGAAAAACCGCACTGATCAAAGGTTTTAAACAGGAAGATGAAACCGTTGACGGTTTTTTGGAAGTGACGGAAGATTTCAAAATCATTTTTTCAGAAGCCGAACCGGAAAAGCTGATTTGTCCTTCGTGCAAAATTGGCGAGATCGTGAAAGGAAATACAGCCTGGGGATGTACCAATTTCAGGGGCGGCTGTAAACTCCGTATCCCGTTTGAACTTCAGGATAAAAAGCTGAGCGAAAGCCATGTCAGTCAACTCGTTTTAAAAGGACAAACAAAGACATTCACCAGTACCGATGGAACCAACAAAACTTCTGGCATTTTTAGATTTGATGCCAACTATCAAGTCCAATTTCAGGTAAAATAGAGAAATCAGTTCAATTCCAAATTTTAGATTTTTTTACCAAAGTCAAAACCTTGCTTTGCACGGATGTATTTCTTATATTTGTACGTACAAATTAATTTCCTATGGATACAAAACTGACATTGAAGCTTGACAAGGATGTAATTGAAAAAGCCAAAGAATATGCTTCATCCCAAAAGAGAAGTTTGTCTAAAAT
This sequence comes from Prolixibacteraceae bacterium, assembly GCA_036834745.1. Taxonomy (GTDB): domain Bacteria; phylum Bacteroidota; class Bacteroidia; order Bacteroidales; family Prolixibacteraceae; genus Aquipluma. Next base: position 7,444 of record DAITNH010000186.1, on the reverse strand, counting down.
AATTGAAACTTTTCTACAATCCTTGGCTAATCAAGAGAATGCGAAGAATGACGATGAAATTCAAATATCTCCATTTGTAAAAAGCATGTCCTCAGGGGTTAATATTCCAGCTGATTTGAATTACAAGAAGGAATATACTAACCACCTAATTGAAAAATACAAATGAAGACCAGAATATTTCTCGACACCAATGTTATGCTTGACCTTTTGGGCGAAAGAATTCCATTTTATGATTCAATAGCAAAAATTACAACTCTCGCTGACAGAAAACAAATAGATATGGTTGTTTCAGCCTTATCATACGCTACAGTAAGTTATTTTCTTACCAAATACGAGAATGCGGAAAAATCAAAAGAGAAGCTACGAAAATTTAAAATCATTTCTGAGATAGCAGATTTGGATGAATTAACAATAGAAAAAGGATTAAATTCAAATTTTTCAGACTTTGAAGACTCCCTGCAATATTTCAGCGCTCTAAAATCAAACTGTAAAATACTGATTACCAGAAATGTCAAAGATTTCAAAGAATCGCAGATACCAGTGATGACACCAGATGAGTATCTCACGAGTATCACAAGTGTCAGGTAAATCAGTAATAAATTATTGACAGCAGAAAAATATACCATTTAAATATTTCCTGATTTTCTGTGGATATCCCCATATTTAGGGATAACTGTCTTAAAAAATGAGTTATCTTTGTCGCATGATAAAGTTGAATATTCAACATACGACTAAAAAAACGATCGCTTATTTGATCCTCGGCCTGATGTGCTTGCTCATCATCAACAAGGTTGTTTTTTTGCACAGTCACATGCTGGCCGACGGAACCATTATTAGTCATGCGCATCCTTACCAGTCAGCCGGCGATTCGCAGCCTGTTCAATCGCATGATCATACCAAAGCGGCATATTTTCTTTTCGATACTATTCAATTGCTTTTTTATTCAATCCCATTCGGGTTGATATTTTTTATTCCCAATTTCAGAACTAGTGGATTTATTTCAGGCATTACCCAAATTGCTCCGAAATACTTTTCAAGCATCAGAAACCGTGCTCCACCGGTAATGTTTTTCAAATAGCATTTTCATAAGAATAGTTCAAAATCCCAAAAAAATCAGTTAACAGGGAGTTAAGCATTCATTTAAAATGATTGAATGTAACAGCTCTGTTAATACATCAACTAAAAACATGAACAAAATAATCATCATGCTGACAGGAATAATCATGTCAGTTACGACCATCAGCTTTGCTCAAAAAACAAAAACAGATGCCAATATTGTTGGCCATGTTACCAACAATGGCTCTCATTTACCCTTCGCAAACATTAGCCTGAAGGGCACAACCATCGGAACCTTAACCGACGAAACGGGTCACTTTCAATTGGTTAATTGTCCTCCCGGAACTTATTTTCTGGTAGCAAACAGTCTGGGCTATAAAACCCGGGAAAAACCTGTGATTGTTGAACTTGGCAAAACGGTCGAAGTTAAATTCAGCCTCGAAGAAGATGCGTTTAATATTTCGGAAGTAATTGTGTCATCAGATCGGAGCGAACAAAAACGAACCGAAGCTCCAATGATCGTCAACACTATTTCGCCCAAACTTTTCAGCACCACACAATCGGCCACATTGGGCGACGGGCTTAACTTTTGTCCCGGTCTGCGCCTCGAAAACAACTGCCAGAATTGCGGTTTTACACAGGTGAGGATGAATGGAATGGAAGGTCCATACTCACAAATCCTGATCAACAGCCGTCCTATTTTTAGCGGACTTGCAGGAGTTTACGGACTGGAACTGATTCCTTCAAACATGATAGAACGTGTGGAAGTGGTTCGTGGCGGAGGTTCTGCTCTTTTCGGTGGAAATGCAATTGCCGGAACCATCAACATTATTCTGAAAGATCCTGTAACCAACTCTTATGAAATTGGCGCCAATACCGGATTAACCGGAGTTGGGCTGAACAATTCAGGAGGTTCTGCAGCCGATTATTCGGTCAATTTTAATACCTCGCTGGTTTCTGATGACCGCAAAACCGGAGTTGCTGTTTATGGATTTTCACGCGAACGCAAAATGTTTGATGCCAACAATGATGGATTTTCAGAAATATCGCCAATGAAAAACCTCACTATCGGAACCCGTTTCTTCCATCGGTTTGGATATCGCAGCCGAACGACTGTCGATTTTTTTAACATTAAAGAAAAACGCGATGGTGGCAATAAACACGACTATCCACTCCACGAGCGCGATGTGGCCGAAGCTGTTGAGCACGACATTAAAACCGTTGCCTTTACGTACGATCAGTTTTTTCGTGATTACGACCTGCTTTCGGTGTATGCTTCAGGCCAATTTCTGAACCGCGATTCGTATTACGGCGCCAACTATTCGCTGAGCGACTACGGCAACTCGAAGGACAAAACGTACAATGTGGGAGCACAGTACAAGGCAATGTTCGGAAATTCAAGCCTGATTGCCGGAATTGAAAATACCGGTGGTTTTCTGACCGACAAAAAATTGGGTTATCCTGATTATGAAAATGCTGTAATTTTTGATGGCAAAATCATACCAATTCCGCACACGGAAAACACACTTGTTGCCGATCAGTCAACGGTTACAACCGGGATGTTTGCACAGTACGAACTTAAATTCAATAAAACAAAACTGACTGCCGGCGGGCGGTTTGATATATATAAAATTGAAGATTATGCCAAGAGCTCGAATAAAAAAACAGGGAATGTATTCAGTCCGCGGATCAGTTTGATGCATGAACTGACCAGATCGCTTCAGGCGAGGGCGAGTTATTCGCAGGGATACCGGGCACCACAGATTTTCGATGAAGATTTGCACATCGAAACTTCCGGTTCGCGCCAGGTAATTAATGTCAACGATCCGGATCTGAAACAGGAAACAAGCCACAGCGTCATGGGGTCGCTCGATTATAACAATTTGATTGGCAAGGTATACACCTCTTTATTGCTCGAAGGTTTTTATACCCGGCTTGACCATCCGTTTGTAAACGACATTGGCACTCCGGATGAAAGCGGAACGGTTTTATATACCCGTAAAAATGCCAAAGACGGAGCTGCTGTTCAGGGTATCAACATTGAACTGAAGTTGAAACCTTTTATAGGTTTTTCCCTGACATCAGGATTTACAGTTCAAACTTCGAAATACGACAATCCGCAGGAATTTAACGAACGCAGGTTTTTCAGAACTCCTGATAATTACGGATTTTTCGTGTTGGACTGGGACTTAACCAAAGCTTTTTGTTTTTCGGCTACAGGAAATTATACAGGTAAAATGTTGGTTCCCTATTTCGGACCGCTCTCAGATCCGGATTTGGGAGAATTGCACCGGTCTGATCCTTTTTTCGACTGGGGAACAAAATTGAGTTATACGGTAAAATTAAACGGAGCAAAGCTTCAGTTTCTGGGTGGAATAAAGAACATTTTCAATGCGTATCAGTCTGATTTTGACAGCGGAATTGACCGCGACCCGGCCTACATGTATGGCCCCACACAGCCCCGAACGATTTATTTTGGGATAAAAATTGGGAATATGTTGTAAAGTAAACGATAACACAAAGACACTAAGCCACGAAGAAACAGTAATCGAATTCTTAATTGTGTCTTAGTGCCTTTGTGTTTACAAAATTATTGCACGACCATAAACTCATAAGTACCCGCAGTCAGGTTTGCTAAATAATTGGCAATGCCGGATTTTGGCTGGGTGTAAACATTCTTCCCGTTTTGGCTGATTTTTGATCCGGAAAGTTTTAAGCTGGCAGCGCTGTTCGCTGGAATAACAACCTGGTAAACAATCGTGTTTTCATCGCGCTTCCACGACGATTGAATGTCGCCAAAAGGTCCGGCATGACTGGTCTTGAAGGAATCCAATCCCTTTACAAAATTGGGTTTGAGTAACACATTTTTAAATCCGGGCTGGGTTTCATCGGGTTTTATTCCGCCCAATGCTTTGTAATACCAGGCCCCGATTTCGCCAAACATGATGTGGTTCATCGAAAGATCCCGTGTTCCTTCAGTCTTCCAGTTTTCGTACAAGGTGGTTGCCCCTTTTGAAATCCAGTATCCCCACGACGGAAATGTTTCCTGAGCCGCCACTTCCCAAGCCAGGTCGGCATATCCGTTCTCACTTAGAGCATTCAGGATGGTTTTCGTTCCCAGCAAACCAACATCCAAATGCTTGTTGTCGGTGATCACCCTTTTAGAAAGGTTTTCAGCCACTTTGGCTTTCAGGTTTTCAGGAACAATTCCCCAGAAAAGCGGTGCGCTCAATTCGGTTTGTAAACCAGTGCCGTAAATTCCGGTTTCCAGATTCAGGTATTTAGCATTAATGGCATCGGAAATTTTTCTGGCTAAAGCGGAGTATTTCCTAAAATCATCTTCCTTGCCAAATAATTTCGCAGTTTTGGCCAGAATATCAGCATCCACAAAATAATAAATCGACGAAGTCAGTTCTTTCGGAGTAACGGATTTCACCGGAACCCAGTCGCCCAAACCCCAGTCGGTAATACCATTCGGGCTGATGTCGGTAATGTAATCCACATATCGTTTGAGGTTGTCGTAATTGTCGGCCAGCAGCTTCGAATCGCCGTAAAACAAGTAGATATTCCATGGAATAATGGCAATGGTGCTGGTCCAATCAGGGCCGTTTGCCCAGGTGTAGCCCCAGCCACTGGTTGGAATAATGGCAGGTAAAACTCCATTCGGCTGCTGCTCGTCGCGGTGATCTGCCAGCCATTTTTCGTAAACGGTAATCCCATCAAAATTATACAGGCCTGTTTCGCTGGCAATGTGCGCATCGCCGGTCCAGCCATTCTTTTCGCGTTGCGGGCAATCGGTCGGGTAACCATACAGGTTCGACAAATAGGAAACATTGGTTGCCTTCCAGATTTTATTCAGCGTTTCGTTCGAGCTGCTTACCTGACCAACCGGAGGTACATCGCTGTGCATAAAAATTCCGGTCAGGCTCTGTATTTCAACCGGGCGATCGCTGGCAACTTCAATGTACTGAAAACCTTTATAGTTGAAATGTGGCCAGAACGTTTCCACACCTTCGCCGCTCAAGGTGTAAATATCGGTCTGGAACGGGTCTTTATCATCAGTCGGGCGGTAATGCACGTCGATGTTCGACATGTTCACATTTCCATCATTGTAGATCATTTCAGCATGTTTCAGACGAATGACTGTTCCGCGCCCACCTTTCACGCTGATGCGGGTGATTCCGGCAATGTTGCGTCCCAAATTATAAACCGACTTCAGTTCAGTCATTTTATTTACGCTTACCGGATTAATCTCTTCCACGAAGCGAATCGGGTGAAGTTGCTGAGCCACAATGTTTTGCGAAGGGGCATTCACCGGAATGGTATTTTTCCATTTCGAATCGTCGAATCCTGCCTTATCCCAACCGGGCTGACTGAGCCGCGCATCGTGGTGTTCTGCGGTATAAATACTGTTGAAAATGATCGGACTCAGCGAAGTTTTCCATTCCGTTCCTGAAGTAATAACTTCTTCGCGGCCATCCTGGTAAGTGATTCGGAGGTCGAGGCAAAATTTGGGACGGTCGCGCCACGGAGCTTCGTGAAAATACCAAACAGCCGTTGACTGGTGGTTGTACCAGCCATTTCCGAGCAAAACGCCCAGTGCCACCTCTTTGGCATCAACCAGCGAAGTCACATCGTAAGTCACATACAAATTTCGGCGGTCGAAACGGGTGTACGTTGGATCGAGCCGGTGATTGCCCACACGGTGGCCGTTGATGGAAAGTTCGTATAAACCGGCAGCAGCCATATAAATACGGGCGCTTTTTATTTTTCCTGAAGGCTGAAATTGTTTGCGAAAATAGGGAGCCGGTTTCAGGGCAATGTCCTTCGAATCCGAAATCCATTCGCCTTTCCAGTTGCTGATTTGCATCATCCCTGTTTCGAAACTGGCTATTTTTGCAGCAGCTGATTTCTGTTGGTCTTTGTCCCATAAAATCACCGACCAGTAATATTTGGTAAAAGGCTGCAAAGCTTTTCCCTCGTATGAAACGAGCATCGCCGATCCCGAAATCTTTCCGGTGTCCCAGTTGTTCCCTTTTTCGGTGGCTACCTGAACCGAATCGGTTCCAACAATCACCTGATAAGCTGTTTGAAGCGCACCCTGCCTGATGTCATTCATTTGCCATTTCAGTCGGGGCGAAGCTGCATCAATCCCGATCGGGTTGATCAAGTGTTCGCATTGAAGATTAGCGGGTTGGTTTTTTTGTGCCTGGGTTTGAATGGCAATCAGCACTAAAAGTAGAAGACCAAAGAATCTGGTTGGGTTCATGAAATATCGGTTTTAATGGTTCAGTTTGTAAACTTAGTTTGTTTTTCCAAAAATTACTAACATGAATTATTGTTTAACTTTAACGCTTAATTTTATCAAACGTCCAAATAAAAAAATATCAAATGGCACTTACAGAAATCGAAAAATTATTGACAAACATCGAAGAACTTGTTCCGGTTTACATGGCTATTCCTGAAGATTACGCCAAATCAAAGGGCGTAGCATCGGTTTGCATCATTAGCGAAGATGGCCGGATTTATGGAAAAATATTTGGAACAGACCAACTCCGGGGCCGCGATTCGTTTAAAACCGCCTGGACAAAAGCCAGCCAGGTTTGGATAACAGGCTACAAAACCAACGAATACGAACGAATGATTTTTACTGACCAAATGGATTACCACATTTTTGGAATCAGCCTACCCGATCTGGTTGGCTACGAAGGCGGACAACCCATTACCCTGCCAAACGGAACCAAACTTGCAGTTGGATTCAGCGGATTCCGGGGATCAAGTGATTTGGAGATTGTGAGGAATGCGTTGGAGAAAGTAACCGGATGATCGAAAATGGGAAATGTTGATCCGATGACTGGAGTTCATCGGATCAATTGTATAAATCCCATTTTGCAAAACAGGATGATAGCTCCCTTTGATAGTATCACATGATACTATCATCAGGAAAAAGCTGACAAAATTATTTCGTTTTTCTTTTGTAATTTTGAACATCAACAACCTTAAAATGAAAACACTATGGAAAAATTAATTTCTTGCTGTGGCCTAGACTGTGCCGGTTGCGATGCCAGAATAGCAACCATAGCCGATGACAATGAATTGCGTGCCCAAACTGCCGAAAAATGGAAAGTTCAATTCGGTGCTGACATTGCATCCGAAATGATCAATTGTACCGGTTGCCGTGAAGCTGGGGTCAAATTTTCCCATTGCGCCGAATGTGAAATCAGGAATTGTGTGAATTCAAAAGGGTTCGAAACTTGCGCCGATTGCGAAAAGCTGGAGGATTGTGAAATCACCAAAAGCTTGCATCAATATGTTCCGGAGGCTTTGCTAAATTTAAAATCACTGAATTAAAAAGAAATTTACCACAGATTACACGAATTATCACAGA
>DAITNH010000185.1:0-10872 GCA_036834745.1 Prolixibacteraceae bacterium | reverse complement strand
TTTTCCGTTGCAGGTTTTGCACTTTGTTTGAAAAGAAATAATGATCCGTCAACCCGAAATCGGGATCGAGCGGAACCACATTGAAGACTTTCATGTTCCTGAGATTTTCAGGACTTGGAAGTACAATGTCAGGAGAAAACTGATAGCCAGCTTTGTAAGGCGCCAATGCCGGGCTGCTTCCAAAGCTGGTCGGAAAACTAAAGTACCCGTTTGTTCGGCGGTGGGGAAAATCTTTCCACGACACATCGGCAAGCAATTCGCTGCCATTTCTGATTACCCCGAATATTTTTGGCTGATTGTTCAGGGCGGAAACAATGCCAGCAGCTTTCCGGATATTTTGGGAATCGACCTGAATAAAATTGGGCAGTTTTCCGGTACGTTCCCAAAGACTGACAAAATAGTCGGCTGAGGGAAAGGAATCAGCGTCAGCAATTATCCAGAGCAATTCGTTGCAGGTGAGTTGTTTCAGTTGCGATTCGTGATTTTCTGAAACCCTGAATTTATCCATATTCCGGCCATTCAGGAAGAATATTTCTGAAGTGAATTTGCTTTGTTTCAGACTTTCTTCTTCAGAAATAATCATGACCGGTAGATTCTTTGCCGGAATTTTTGCCATCAGACGATCCAGTTCATCGGTCGAACTTCCTGAAAAAAGAAATGCCAGCGGAATATTTTCCTGAAATAGCGAGTCGAGTTGGCCCGGGCCAAGCTGATCAGGATGAATGAGCAGATGTGTTTTTAGTCGGATTGAAACTCGCAACGAATCAGGCAGTTCTGATACATTTCCTGTTCCGGTCTGTGCAAATACCGGCAAATAGAATAGCAGCAGGATCAACGAAAACTGATATGATTTTTTTATCCGGATCAAAATTAGCTGAAGTGATTCGTGAATGCACAAACTTATAAAAAACCGTGAATTTTGCCGGTACAATGTTGCCCTTTTTTATTTTTAACCAAACTCGGTTAATTGTTTGATATGCAGTAGGTATAGTGAGCGGGTGACTTCAAGGTGCTATGTTTGAAAAATAAACAGGCATAAGCTAAAATTCTTAATTTAGTTAGCGATAAAACTAATTACCAATTAAAAATGAAAGCTTATGCGAACCGAAATTACAAAAGATTCTTTTAAAGGGCAATCCTTTTATGTTGGGATTGACAGTCATAAAAAAAGCTGGAAAGTGACAATACTTGTAGAACAATATGAGCACAAGACAATGAGCCAGAACCCTGACCCTGATTTATTGGCAACATATCTTCACCGGAACTTTCCCGGAGGAAGTTATCATGCGGTCTACGAAGCGAGTCACCCTGTCAACTGCTTCAGAATCATCCCGTCAGTATCTTAAAACTCAATTTTGTAACTCAAATTTGGAACTACGATCCGGTCAAATTTCTTTTCCGGAAGTCCGGTTTTATCATTGATCTCATAACCCCTAAACTCTTTAGTTCCCAAAGCATTAATGAGGTGAAATGCCCAGATTCCTGCATGATTTGATTTGTTTACCCTGTAAGTGACACTGAACGAAAGGATGGCCGCATTCTTTTCCTTTTCGGTGTAAGCTTTGCCGTAGTCGTAAACTATTTCTTGCTCCTGAATAGATTCTGATTCAAGCAACGGAGTTAGCCGATCGCCTCCGAGATAAGAAAACCGGCTATTTAATCCCAGAATATTGCTCTTTGATTTGCCAACTTTCCACTCTTTTCCGCCAAGCAAATTGAAGATGAAATGCTTGTTGTACAATCCATTCCGCTCAATTCCGTCGCCTCCCTTGTATTTCGAATCAAAAACGGACGCAGTGAACAGGTAATAAAAATCATTTTTCAGGAAGCGTTCGAGCGTAAAATCAATCCCAATATTTGTCCCGGTTCCTTTATTGACGAGCGTTTCGTTGAAAAACCAGTCCATTTCGAGGTTCTGAAGCGAGAAATAACTATTGGGAACGACCGGGATATCATATAAATATTGGTAATAAGGTTCGATTTTCAGGCGAAGATCCGGATGGATGTTCCAATCCCAGGCCAATCCGAAGTGATGGGCTTTCGACATTTTCAGGTTTTTATTGGGCTGAATAATCCCTGAATTGGTTTGCTGACGGGCCAGGTAGAAACCGATCATTTCAATCCGGCTGTTTAATCCGTAAGCCAATCCTATGGAATGTTTGGGTGCAGCTTTCCATTTCAAAGCCAGACGAGGTTCAACGCTCAGTTCTTTGTTCAGGTTGAAATAATGTGCAAACAGACCGGCAACCATTTCAATATTTCGGTTCAGTTGAAAATTTGACTGGCTGAAAGCCTGCATTGATGCGGTATTCCCATTTTCCAGCGTATAAATTTGCAACGGTTCACCCAGGGTTGGCGCTTCCCGGTTATCGACATTGTAGAAATGCTGGTTATAAACAATTCCACTTCGGTTAAAATGCTTTGCTCCAAATTTGTGGTTCAGGGTGGTTGAGGCTGTGAATTTCCATGTATTGTTGAGAACACTTTCGCGGGCCTGAAGCTGAATTTGAGGATCGAGTTCGTTGTATCGGGTAGAAATTCTGTTTCCTGAAGCGGCTAAAGTGGTGTGCAGGTAGGTTTTCGAACTGACAATCAGTTTGTTGGTAAGTCCAAGCGCGCCGTTCGAAAGATCGAGATTGAACGATTCCTTGTCCGCTTTATTTTCCCATTTTTCAGGATCGGTAATCGCATCGCGGCTTTGAGCATCCAAGGCGCCAATTCCCCAAAGCACAAACGTGCCCGACTTTTTTGTCGGGAAATTAAACTTGAAAGATAAATCCTGGTATTTGATTGTTCCGGCTTCCGGAGGAATGAGTGGTTTCAGCAATGCCAGTGTTGAATATCGGTAATTGAATAAATACGATGATTTGCCGCCTTTCCGGAGTGGCCCTTCCGAAGAAAAATCAATACCGATCCCGCCGATTTGAATGGCCGATTCGCGTTTGTCGGCATTGCCGGTTCGCAATTTTACATCAAATACTCCTGAAAGTGCGTTGCCATATTCAGCCGGAAAAGCTCCCGTGAAAAAATCACTATTGGCCAGCATCTGACTGCTCAAAGCTGTGATTCCGCCTGCCCCAAAAGCAATCACATCGGCAAAATGGGTGGGATTGGATATTTCAACGCCTTCCAGTTTCCAAAGCATATAACGCGACGAGTTTCCACGGATGACGATACCATTGTTTCCCATTTCGGAGGCAACACCGGCAAACGAACCGGCCAGCCTTGCCGGATCGTCGTACCCACCAGCATAACGGCTCGATTCCTCCACACTCAACTGCCTGGCGCTGATGGTTGCCATTGGATTTCCGGCTTGTTCTTTTGATGTCCGGGCTGTCACTTTTACCTCATCAATTTCTTCAGACAATTCTTTTAATCCGGCATTCAACACCACTTCCTTGCCTGTTCCGACCAAAACTTCGCGGAAAAGAAAATTTTCGTATCCGATAAAAGTCACCAAAAGATTGTATCGACCAGCCTTTATGTTCCAAAGTTTGAAATTCCCTTCCGAATCGGTAATTGTTCCCAACTTTGGATTGCTATCAGAAATTACTACTGAAGCGCCGGGAAGTGGGGTTTGGCTTACCGCATCAACGATTTTACCTTTTATTACCTGGCCGTTTTGCTGGGTATATCCGGCCATCGAGATGATCAGAATAATCAAAGTGAAGATTAGTTTTCTGTTCATTGTTTATTTGTTTATACTTTTGTGGCAAGCATTTTCGTTAACTATTTTTCCGATACAAAAATGCCGGAACAATTCAGTTTAGGCAATACTGATAAATCAGTAATTTATGAGCGAAACAAACGATATAAGCAGTCAGATCGGTCAACTTTTCAAAAAAGAGGAGCTCGATTATTCGATACTGAACCAGCACATTCACTTTCTTGAGAGTCTTAGCGTGCTTCAGAGTAGTGTTGTGTCCATTTTTGATCTGGCCGAAATGGAACATGTGTACCTTTCTCCAAATTATTCCGATTTGTTGGGTTGGGATAAGGATAAAATTTCAGTTCCTGATAACGAATATATCAATCAACGGATGCATCCGGATGATTTGGCTTATTTGAACAAAGTATCCTGGCAATTTTTCGGACTGATATTGAGGGTTGATCCTGTCTGGAGGGAACAGATGAAATTCATCAAGATGATCATGGATTACCGGACGCTTGGGAAGGATGGGAGATACGTGCGGGTGATTGAGCAGCACAAACTACTCGAACTCGACAAATACGGAAATGTATGGTTGTCAATGAGTATCATGGATATATCGCCTGACCAGGATCTGAATTCCTTGTGCCGCTACCGCCTTGTCAATACCCTGACCGGCGAATTGTATCACTTCCCGTCATCAAAGTTGATTACCGAACACAAATTAAGTTTTCGTGAGCAGGAAATTTTACAGTTGCTTGCCAAAGGCCATATCAGCAAGCAAATTGCCGATAAACTATTCATCAGCGTAAATACTGTAAACACACACAGGCAGCGAATTATCGAGAAACTGAATGTGAGCAATACTGCTGAAGCGGTGCAATATGCAGGCAGGCTGGGATTGATTTAGGATAACCTAACCTTCTCTTTCACTTTCGGGCCTTTTTCTCCCCATTCAACTGTTGCGCACTCGGTGTAAAAGTCGTGTTCGAAAAACAGGACGTAATTCTTTTCTGCAGCTTCTTTCAGAAAACGTTCTTTTTCTTCCATCGCGGTTACCGGATATAAATCGTACGAAGCCAGCCATACAATCGGAATATTGGCTGCAGTCGGAATCAGATCAGACATGTAAACGTAGGTTTTTTCTCCGGAATCGATGAACGGAATCATTTGCCCGGGCGTGTGTCCATCAAACATTCGGACTGAAATCCCGGGAAACAATTCGCATTCTTCTTCTACCAATTGCATTTTGCCTTCCGTCTTCAGGAAATCAAGTATTTCAGGATAATAAGCTGCCCGCTCGCGGATATTCGAGATTTTGGAATGTTCCCATTGTTGTTTGCTGCACCAGTGGGTTGCATTCGGAAACTGAAGTTTTAACTGCCCGTCTTCGCTGATTACCGCACCGTTGCAATGGTCCCAATGAAGGTGGGTAAAAAGCACATCAGTAATGTCGTTAAAGGAATATCCTTTTTCGGCCAGCGATTTTTCAATGATATCGGTTTCTTCATGGCCGTTATTTCTTTGTACTTTCTCCGGATAATGGCTACCAACTCCGGCTTCAATCAGGATTTTTCGTTCGCCCAAATCAACCAGCAAACAGCGCAATGTTAATTTGGTGACATTGTTTTCATCGGCAGGATAAACCTTCGACCACATCGCTTTGGGAATCACGCTAAACAGCGAACCTCCGTCGCAACTGAAGTTTCCGGCATGTATCGGGTGTAATTGCATCTTTCAGAGTTATTAAATTTGAGAGTCAAAAGTAAGTAAAAGTGGCCAGTCGCAGTGTTCAGTTTACAGTCGCAGTGTTCAGTGTTCAGTCACAGTGTTCAGTAATCAATTTAGGTTATCATTACTGATTTTCGTTTCCGGTCTCCGTTTTCCCGTCTCCCCTTGCTCCATGCCCCATGCCCTTTGCCTACCGAACACTCTCTTCTGTGCCGCAGAATCGCTTTCAAAATCCATTACGAACTGAACAACCCCAAAGTAATCTTCAATGCCTTTTTCGATTTTGTTGGTTTTCAGATAAACATCGTTCACTTTACCGGCAGCCTTGTCAATTTTTTCATTTCTCATACTTTCCCAATGTTTCTGCACTTTTCGGATGTCGTCAATAATCGGTTTGTCGATCTGCTGCACCAAGTCCTGAAATTTGTGCAGCCGTTTTCCCTGCGAAAGAAAATAATTGAGCATGCTGATATTGGCGCTGTACCGGAGGTGTTTCGAGTCGCTTTGCGCACAAACCAGCCAACCGTAGAAATTGGCCTCGGCCTCGCTGGTAATGCCGAACTGATGAGCAAATTCGTGTGCCAAAACCTGCGGATATTCAATCATCAGCAAACTATCGTTCAGGTGCACTTCACTGAAAAACGGGCCGTAATAACCCGCAATCGAGGCTTTTGCAAAGAATTTGCTTAAAGTGATCGGTTTGGGAACGCGTTTCCCTTGCGGATATTTTACTTTCAGAAAAGAAGCGTGATTTTGATAGGAAGATTCGACCTGACTGGCAATTTCAGATTTTGAAATGCTGTCGAAAGAGCAATACGATGCGTTGGTTTGTGCAATCAGATTTTCGAAAACCCTGACAAACTGAACGGTATCAGGCTTTGATTTGGAAATTTCGAGTCGCTCATTGATTCCTGTCCGGTAATAATTGAAACCCCAAAACCAATAAAACAGCACATAGCAAACGGCCAGTATCTGAACAATCATCAGGATAAAACGGCCAAATTTTATTTTCCGGAAAACGACTAATATGACAAGTACCACCAGGAAAAGGGCCAGTAATGCATAAAATGCATCGTCCATCGAAAAGGAAACCCATTTGCTCAGGAATGACAGCAGAAAAGCAACAATCGGATAGAAGGTCTGTGAATAAACAGTTTCGGTTACTCCCGGATGTCGGGAGAACAGTTCTGTCAAGCCATAAGTTGCCAATGCAATCCAGATTGGGAGGGCTGCCAGGCCAAAAAATAGTATGCGGAATTTACTTTTTGCCATGTTGCCATTTGGAATTAATTTGCGAATATCACGATTTTTTAAGTGTTTCAACAATTTTGGAATATTTTTGGCGTTCATTCATCCATGTATAGACAGAAAATGTATTTGAAGATCACCCTCCTGGCAGCATTACTATCCTTGGCAGGTTTTACAAACGCACAGCCTTATAATAATGATATTGATGCTATCGTTGGTGTTTCGGTTCCGGGAATTTACCATGCTGGAATTGGGTTGCACTACATGCCCATAGCCCGGTTAGGTATAAGCTTTGGGTCTGATTTTAAGAACGATGAAAATGGAAGATTGTACGAGTTAGCTTTAATCCATTCTATTTATTTTGGAAAGCCTGATCGCCACATCCGAAAAAAACTATGGTCAATAAACACAGGGATTTCATTTCAAGTTGAGCAAAGCATCCACGAAAAATCAACCGCCGGGTACTTCGATTTATTCTTTGTACGGAAGATTCCGATTACAGGTAAAATATTTATTCAGCCAGAATTGGGTGCATCCTACTTTCTTTTTGAGCATTTAGTTGATGAAGCCGAAATTATTTCAAAGGGAGAGAGGACACGGATTATCCCTAAAATCGGAATAAGCATGGTTTTTAAGATTTAAGTCACCATTCTGCCTTCAAAATTTCAGAAAAATGAGAGTACATTTTATAGCTGTTGGTGGAAGTGCGATGCACAACCTGGCCATTGCCCTGCACAAAAAAGGATATCAGGTAACCGGTTCCGATGATGAGATTTTTGAGCCATCAAAAACCCGCCTGAAAAACTACGGATTATTGCCCGAACACGAAGGTTGGTTTCCCGAAAATATTACTCCTGAATTGGATGCTGTAATCCTCGGAATGCATGCCCGTCAGGACAATCCAGAGTTGTTGCGCGCTCAGGAACTGGGCTTGAAAATCTTTTCGTATCCTGAATATTTGTACGAACAAACCAAAGATAAAATTCGAGTTGTGATTGGCGGAAGCCACGGAAAAACCACGATCACCTCCATGATTATGCACGTTTTGCGGTACAACCAAATTGCTTTCGATTACATGGTTGGCGCGCAACTGGAAGGTTTCGACACGATGGTTTCGCTAACCGAAGAGGCAAAAATTGCAGTATTCGAAGGCGATGAATATTTGTCGTCACCCATTGATCGCCGGCCCAAATTTCACCTGTATTTTCCTAATATCGCATTGTTGAGCGGAATTGCCTGGGATCACATCAATGTTTTCCCAACCTTCCCGTTTTACGTGGAACAGTTCCAGATTTTCGCCGGTTTGATCGGGCCAAACGGTTCGCTGGTTTACTTCGGAAACGATGAAAACCTAAAACAGGTTGCAGCTAAAAGCCGCGCTGATATTCAGAAACTGCCTTACAACTCGCACCAATCGGTGATTGAAAATGGAATTACTTATTTGGTAGCGGGGAACCAGAAAATCAGGTTACAGATATTTGGCGACCACAATCTTCAAAATATTTCGGGGGCACAGTTAGTTTGTCGCCAATTGGGTTTGACCGATGAGCAATTCTATAGCGCAATTGCCGAATTTAAAGGGGCTGCCCGCCGTTTGGAAGTGCTGGCTGAAACCGAAAATTGTGTGGTTTTCAACGATTTTGCCCATTCGCCTTCGAAGCTGAAAGCCACAACTGAAGCGGTCAAAACACAATTTCCGGAGCGGAAACTGGTGGCTTGTCTCGAGTTGCACACTTTCAGTTCGCTGAAAAAGGAATTCCTTCCGCAGTATAAAAACAGCATGGATGCCGCCGATCTGGCCATTGTGTATTTTAACCCGCACACCATCGAGCACAAAAAGCTGGAACCCATCACAGAACAACAGGTAGCCGAAGCTTTTGATTCGTCTGGGTTGATGGTTTTGACCGATTCTGATGAACTTTTTGCTTTTCTGAAAACTCAAAACTGGCAAAACTCCAACCTACTGCTTATGACTTCAGGAAACTTTTCAGGAAAAAATTTGAAGGAATTGGCAAACGAGTTGGTGAAGTTTTGCTAAACTTAATTGAGAGAATACGGGATCACAGCCTCATCAGGCGAAACAACAAACCATTGGTCGCTTTGTAGTTCATGTTTGAGAATGTATATGCTTTTGCCTGCTGTGCGAACTTTAAAATAATCGGCTACCGGCATGTCTGGCGCTTCTTGTGCCTGATACCAGCGGTCTGCAATCTCTTTGATTTCAAATTTTATATCTTTCCAATAAAAACAGATTGGATATTCGTCGGCTTTGTACCCCGAATGACATTCAACTTTTACCGGAATCAGTTTCATTTTTCATTCATTTCAATCCTGAAAAAACTTCTCATAGCAATTTAAAATACCTTTACTTCGTTCCAGCTTTTTTACTGGTGAAAGGCCAATTTGTTTCCTGATGTTGTTCACTTTATTCAAAGATGGAATTTCCGGCTTACTGATTTTTAGCAGATAGACGGTTTTAAGGGTCGAACCTTTGAACCGAATGGTGAACGTGCCAGTCCGGGCAGGATGCAAGTGGATATATCGTTCTGCTTCATAACTTTTCCTTACAATCCATTGTGACCGGTCTTCCAGGGTTATTTGCCGGAACCCGCTTTTTGTAGCAACCCAGTAGTTGAAATCATCTGCATCGAGTGCCTGCTTTGATTTCAGGATAGAAATAACCGAGTTGCCAATGGATTTAGGTGTCATCGTTCCGGTATAAATATCGATGTAATTGTTACAAACAGAATCCAGCATGCCAATGATCTCGACGGGCGAAGCACTTTTAAGTATGTCGAAAATATAATTCCGATGGTGTTTAAGCGGATTGAACCGGACAGGAAATGATATGTCATCTTCTTCAGCCATATTAGCAATTCTATTAATTTCTACGCCAGATATTAGCGTTATCCGTCTGTTTTATACGGATTGTATCAATAATCAGTTAAGCTGCTTTTCTGAAATTTATATTCGTTTCGCCCGTCACTTGTTTTTGATGGCTATATTTGCCAACAATCCAATTAATTGGATTTAAAAGAATCAGGTATGTCGAAACAAAATTTCAGAAACGATACGGAGGCTTTGCTGCAAATGGCGGATGGGAGCATCGCGGCTTATCGTTTTCTGTTCGACCAGCACTTCGCCGATTTGTGCAATTTTCTGCTGATTTACCTGCACTCCAAAGAGCTTTCCGAAGAAATTGCCCTCGAAATTTTTACCCATATTTGGGAAAAGCGCGAAGACCTGATCATTAAAGCCACATTTAAATCCTTCCTTTTTGCTTCGGCCAAAAACAAAGCCATCAGTCATTACCGCAAAGAGAATAAGGTAATGTTTGCCACGCTTGAAGTCGGTGAAACAATGATATCCGAAGTTTCAAATGCCCAGCAATTCATGGAGAACACCGAACTGCGTGAATTAATTGATGCGGCAATAGGTAAACTTCCGGAGAAAAGCAGGCAGATTTATCAGTTGGCCTGGGAGGAAAATATGTCGCACAAGGACATCGCCGAACAATTGGGAATTACTCCCAAAACCGTTGAAAACCATGTGGGCATTGCTTTGCGCAAACTTCGCGAATCGCTGAAACCATACTACAAACAGATATTCATGGTTTGGGTGATTCAGCTTATGATGAAATAATTGATACTTTTACGACAAATGAATGTGAAAAATTTGCCGTCCAATAGTATCAGGGGTTTAATCATCGGTGATGAAGAAACATATATTTTCCTGTTCAGGGAATATTATGTGAGCCTTTGCGCTTATTCCAGAAGGTATGTTGGCCGTAAGGATATTGCAGAGGAAATCGTTTCTGATACATTTATGCGAATCTGGGAAACCCGGGAGACAATCAAAATAACTACTTCGGTCAAAGCCTACCTTTTTCATGCAGTTTGCAACAATTCACTCAACTATTTGCGAAAGCTAAAAAAAGAAGAAGTTCTTGATGTATATTTTCTGGAAACATCTTCCGAAAACATCGGATTTGCTGCTGCTTCAGAAGAAATTGAAGAGCAAAGCCTGACGATGGAAAACATCAATGAGAAAATTGAAGAAGCTGTCAGCCTGTTGCCTGAACAACAGCAAAAGGCATTCAGGTTAAAAAGGTTTGAAGGTAAAAAGACCAGGGAAGTCGCTGAAATTATGGGTTTGTCAGTAAAAACAATAGAAATGCACCTTTCAAAAGCCACACTCCGGTTGCGGCAAAATTTAAAAGACTACCTTCCATCCTTTCTGTTGTT
>DAITNH010000184.1:1964-10928 GCA_036834745.1 Prolixibacteraceae bacterium | reverse complement strand
CTATCATTGTAGTTGCTGCAACTGATGGTCCTATGCCACAAACTCGTGAACACATCCTTTTGGCACGTCAGGTAAACGTACCAAAGTTGGTTGTTTTCATGAACAAAGTTGACATGGTTGACGATCCCGAAATCCTCGAACTTGTTGAAATGGAAATCCGCGAATTGTTAACATTCTACGGTTTCGACGGAGATAATTCACCAGTTATCATGGGTTCTGCCCTTGGTGCATTGAACGGTGAACCACAATGGGAAGAAAAAGTACTGGAATTGATGGAAGCTGTTGATACCTGGATTCCACTTCCTCCACGTGACATTGATAAACCTTTCCTTATGCCTGTTGAAGACGTATTCTCGATCACTGGTCGTGGTACTGTTGCTACTGGTCGTATCGAAACCGGACTTGTTCATACTGGCGACGAATTGCAGTTGATTGGTCTTGGTGCAGAAGGTCGTAAGACTGTTTGTACAGGTGTTGAAATGTTCCGCAAAATTTTGGATGATGGTCAGGCTGGTGACAACGTAGGTTTGTTGTTGCGTGGTGTTGACAAAAAAGAAATCAAACGTGGACAAATTCTTGCAAAACCAGGTTCAATTACTCCTCACACAACTTTCAAAGCTGAGGTTTATATCCTGAAAAAAGAAGAAGGTGGACGTCATACTCCATTCCACAACAGATATCGTCCGCAATTCTATTTACGTACTTTGGACGTAACAGGTGAAATCCACTTGCCAGAAGGACGCGAAATGGTACTTCCAGGTGATAACGTTTCAATTGAAGTTCAGTTGATTTATCCGGTAGCCCTTAATATTGGTCTTCGTTTCGCAATCCGCGAAGGTGGCCGTACCGTAGGTGCAGGACAGGTTACTGAAATTGTTTCGTAATTTCCGACTAAAAATATTCTGTAAAAGAGTTCCGGCCTGTAAAACCGGAACTCTTTGCGGATGAAACTCGGTTGGGAGTTTTGTTTATATTAAATTACGTTGCAAAGTAAGTTCGAACCTTACCATCCGTACAAATTATATTTTACTAAAAAAATGAAACTTAAAATCTATTTCGAAGAAGCTTATAATGAGCTTGTTCATAAAGTTTCCTGGCCTACATTTAAAGAATTGCAGAATAGTGCTTTCATAGTAATGGTTGCTTCCTTTATAATAGCACTTATAGTTTTCGTAATGGACTTCTCTTTTGAAAACATTATGAGCTTTGTGTACAGTTTATTTTATTAATTCCTATTAGGAGTACAACATGAGCGAAAACGTAAAAAAATGGTATGTTCTTCGGGCAATTGGAGGAAAAGAGAAGAAAGTCAAAGAATATATTGAAAACGAGATTGCAAATGCTGGTCTCCAGGAATTTGTTTCACAGGTTTTGATCCCCACCGAAAAGGTTTATCAGATTCGAAACGGAAAAAAAATCAGTAAAGAAAGAAATTTCTTTCCAGGCTATGTTTTAGTTGAAGCATGTTTGGTAGGAGAGATTCCCCACATGTTACGAAGTGTCCCCAATATTATTGGCTTCCTGGGCGATACTAAGGGTGGAGAACCTGTTCCGATGCGGCAGTCGGAAGTTTACCGGATCCTTGGTCGGGTTGATGAAATGGCTGCATCTGGTGAGGAAATGAATATTCCATACGTGGTTGGCGAAACTGTGAAAGTTATTGACGGGCCATTTAATGGCTTCAATGGAATCATTGAAAAAATCAATGAGGAAAAGAAGAAGCTTGAAGTAATGGTCAAAATTTTTGGACGAAAAACTCCTTTGGAGCTTAGCTTCATGCAAGTAGAAAAGGAGTAATAAATCATTTATCGATTTTATTATGGCTAAAGAAATTGCTGGATTAATTAAATTGCAAGTAAAGGGGGGTGCTGCTAACCCTTCACCTCCGATAGGCCCAGCATTAGGTTCTAAAGGGGTAAACATCATGCAGTTTTGCAAACAGTTTAATGGTAGGACACAAGACCTTGCGGGGAAAGTACTACCTGTCGTTATTACTGTTTATGCAGATAAATCGTTTGATTTTGTAATTAAACAACCCCCGGTAGCCGTGCAACTTATAGAAGCTGCTAAGGTGAAAAAAGGTTCTGCTGAGCCTCATCTTGTAAAGGTGGGTTCCGTAAACTGGGAACAAATTAAGATGATCGCCGAAATCAAAATGGAAGATCTTAACTGTTTCACGTTGGAGGGTGCTATGAGCATGGTGGCTGGTACTGCCAGAAGTATGGGTATCACCGTTGTTGGTGAACGCCCATCGACAAACTAATTAAAATTATTAAAATGGGCAGAATTACAAAGAATAAAAAGCTTGCTCTGGAAAAACTCGAAAAGGGGAAAATCTATACATTAAAAGAAGCTTCGGCACTTGTAAAAGAGATCACATTTACAAAATTTGATGCTTCGGTTGATATTGATGTTCGCCTTGGTGTTGATCCAAGAAAGGCTAATCAGATGGTTAGAGGCGTAGTTACCTTACCTCATGGAACTGGTAAAGAAGTACGCGTGTTGGCCCTGGTTACTCCTGACAAAGAACAGGAGGCCAAAGATGCTGGAGCTGATTATGTTGGTCTTGACGACTATGTTGATAAAATCAAAGGAGGTTGGACTGACGTAGATGTGATTATTACTATGCCACCGGTAATGGGTAAAGTTGGAGCTCTCGGACGTATTTTAGGTCCGCGTGGTTTGATGCCAAACCCTAAAAGTGGTACAGTTACAATGGACATTGGGAAAGCTGTTGCTGAAGTTAAAGCTGGTAAGATCGACTTTAAAGTCGATAAATTTGGGATTGTTCACACATCAATTGGGAAAGTATCATTTGATAACTTAAAACTAGTTGAGAATGCTACCGAATTTGTAAACACACTTATTAAGCTGAAACCTTCTGCTGCTAAAGGTACATACGTTAAAAGTATCTACCTGTCGAGTACCATGAGTGCAGGAATACAAATTGAACCAAAGTCTGTCTCTGAAAAGTAAACGAAATAATATGAAAAGATCAGAAAAATTAGATATTATCGGTAGTCTTACAGAGCAAATCAATTTATCAAATCATTTTTATCTGACTGATATTGAAACTCTGAACGCTGCTCGCACTAGTGATCTGCGGCGTTTATGCGACAAACAGAAAGTTAAACTGGTTGTGGTGAAGAATACACTATTGCGTAGGGCATTGGAAGCGTCTAACAAGGACGCTAAAGAGCTTTACGATGTTCTTAGTGGCAATACATCTGTCATGTTTTGTGAGAACGCAAATGTTCCTGCAAAATTGATAAAAGATTTTAAAAAGAAAAATAAGAAACCAATCTTAAAGGGAGCTTATGTTCAAGAGTCAGTTTATATTGGCGAAGATCAGTTGGATGTATTAGTATCAATTAAGTCTAAAAACGAACTCATAGGTGAAGTTATCGGTTTATTGCAATCTCCAATGAAAAATGTTGTTGGTGCACTACAATCCGGTGGTAATATTATTCACGGAGTTTTGAAGACATTAGCAGAAAAGTAATCAGTTAGTTATAAAATTATATTAAAAAATTATTATCGAAATGGCAGATTTAAAGGCACTTGCGGAAGAGTTAGTAAACTTAACTGTAAAAGAAGTAAATGAATTAGCCGGAATTTTAAAATCGGAATATGGTATTGAACCTGCTGCTGCTGCAGTAGCTGTGGCTGCTGGCCCAGCTGCTTCAGGTGAAGAAGCAGAAGAAAAAGTTCAAACCGAATTCGATGTTATTCTGAAAGCAGCTGGTCAGTCAAAATTGGCTGTAGTGAAATTGGTTAAAGAATTAACAGGTCTTGGTTTAAAAGAGGCTAAAGAAGTAGTTGATGGCGCTCCAAGAGCTATCAAAGAAAAAGTTTCTAAAGACGAGGCTGAAGGTTTGAAATCTCAATTGGAAGAAGCTGGAGCTGAAGTTGAACTTAAATAAAAGTCTTACGACCTTAATTTTAGGTTGATGTGGTTTAGAACCTCACATACGTGGGGTTCTATACCTATTTGTATATTTATCTTTTAAGTTCAATTAATTAAGATACACCGATGGCAGTAAATATTGAAAACCAGAGGATTAGCTTTTCTTCAACAAAAACCGTCTTTGATTATCCCGATTTCCTTGAAGTGCAGATTAAATCCTTCATTGAATTTTTTCAGCTTGGAACGACTCCTGATCAACGTAAAGGAGAGGGATTATGCAAGGTTTTTGAAGAAAATTTCCCAATTACCGATACAAGAAATAACTTCGTTCTCGAATTTGTGGACTACTTGGTTGACCCGCCCCGTTATTCTATCGATGAATGTATAGAACGCGGACTGACCTTCAGTATTCCGTTAAAAGCAAAATTAAAACTCTACTGTACCGATCCTGAACACGAGGATTTTGATACCGTAGTGCAGGATGTTTATTTGGGTACTGTTCCTTACATGACCCCAAGAGGTACTTTTGTAATTAACGGAGCCGAACGTGTTGTAGTATCACAGTTGCATCGTTCTCCCGGAGTTTTCTTCGGACAAAGTATGCATGCCAACGGAACAAAACTATATTCAGCAAGGGTTATTCCTTTCAAAGGATCATGGATTGAGTTTGCAACCGACATTAACAGTGTCATGTTTGCTTACATCGATCGTAAGAAAAAATTACCAGTAACTACATTGCTTCGTGCAATCGGATACGAAAGTGACAAGGATATCCTTGAAATTTTCGACCTTGCTGATGAAATTAAGGTATCAAAATCTGGTTTAAAGAAAATTGTTGGTCGTAAACTGGCAGCACGTGTTCTGAAAACATGGGTCGAAGACTTTGTGGATGAAGACACCGGTGAAGTAGTTTCAATAGAGCGTAATGAAGTCGTAATCGACCGTGAAACTGTTATTGACAACGACCATATTGATGAAATTATTGATTCAGGAGCAAAAACAATTTTGTTGCATAAAGAAGATCAGAATCTTCAGGATTATGCCATTATATATAATACGCTTCAAAAAGACCCTTGTAATTCAGAGAAGGAAGCTGTGCTTCATATCTACCGGCAGTTGCGTAATGCAGAACCGCCAGATGATGCTACTGCAAGAGATGTAATTGACAAATTATTCTTCTCAGAAAAAAGATATGATCTTGGGCAAGTTGGCCGTTACAGGATCAACAAAAAGCTGAATCTGAACATCGATATGAATGTACAGGTTTTGACCAAGGAAGATATTATCGAAATCATTAAATATTTGATCAAACTTGTCAACTCGAAAACGGATGTTGATGATATTGACCACTTAAGCAATCGTCGTGTGCGTACAGTCGGCGAACAAATGTTCAATCAGTTCGGTGTTGGTTTGGCCCGTATGGCCCGTACCATCCGTGAACGTATGAATGTTCGTGACAACGAAGTTTTTACGCCAATCGATCTGATTAACTCAAAAACGTTGTCTTCAGTTATTAATTCTTTCTTCGGAACGAATGCACTTTCTCAGTTTATGGATCAAACAAATCCATTGGCTGAAATGACGCACAAACGTCGTATGTCGGCTTTGGGGCCTGGCGGTCTTTCCCGCGAAAGAGCTGGTTTCGAGGTACGTGACGTTCACTATACTCACTACGGACGTTTGTGTCCGATCGAAACTCCTGAAGGACCAAACATCGGTTTGATTTCGTCGCTTTGTGTTTTTGCAAAAGTGAATGACTTAGGATTTATTTCAACTCCTTACCGCAAAGTTACGAACGGGCAGGTTGATTTGTCAGACGGTGGAGTTGTTTACCTTACTGCGGAAGAAGAAGAAGGTAGAATAATTGCACAGGCAAATGCACCGATCGATTTCGAAGGAAAATTCATCAACACCAAAGTTAAGTCACGTCTTGACGGTGATTATCCGATTGTTAACAGGGAAACTGTAAATATGATGGATGTTGGTCCGAACCAGATTGCTTCGGTTGCTGCGTCGTTGATTACATTCCTTGAACATGATGATGCCAACCGTGCTTTGATGGGATCAAACATGATGCGCCAGGCAGTTCCGTTGCTCCGCCCCGAAGCTCCAATTGTTGGAACCGGTTTAGAAGGACGCGCTGCGCTCGATTCACGTGTATTGGTTGTTGCCGAAGACGATGGAGTAATTGAATATGTTGATGCCGATGAAATTTTAATTCGTTACGACAAAAGTGAAGACGAACGTTTCGTTAGTTTCGATCCGGAAGTCGTTACTTATAGGATTTCGAAATTTCAAAAAACCAATCAGGGTACTGTTGTCGATCTTAAACCAATCGTTTTAAAAGGCGATCGTGTTAAAAAAGGTCAGGTACTTACTGAAGGATATGCTACTCAGGGTGGGGAACTTGCTTTGGGACGTAACCTGAAAGTTGCTTTCATGCCTTGGCAGGGTTACAACTATGAAGATGCCATCGTAATTTCGGAACGTGTTGTTCGTGAAGATGTTTTCACATCAATTCATGTTGATGAGTATTCATTGGAAGTGCGTGACACCAAACGTGGAGTCGAAGAATTTACATCAGATATTCCAAACGTAAGCGAAGAAGCTACCAAGAATCTCGATGAGAACGGCTTGATCCGTGTTGGAGCAGTTGTTAAACCAGGCGATATCCTGATCGGTAAAATCACTCCAAAAGGAGAATCAGATCCATCCCCTGAAGAAAAACTTCTCCGCGCTATTTTTGGCGATAAAGCCGGTGATGTGAAAGATGCTTCTTTGAAAGCTTCTCCTTCACTTAACGGAACTATCATCGAAAAGAAATTGTTTTCACGCGTTGTAAAAGATAAAAAAGGCAAACTGGCCACCAAACCTTTACTCGATTCAATCGATGAAGAATTTGACCGTCATGCTTCTGCACTTCGCGCCAAATTGGAAGATAAGCTTTTCACACTTGTGAATGGAAAAACCAGTCAGGGTGTAAAAGATTATTATGGCGGCGATATTATCAGCAAAGGAAATAAATTCACACTGAAACAACTTCAGGAAATTGATTATCAGACGATCAATCCATCAAAATGGTCAACCGATAAAGATAAGAATGATTTGATTTTCGCTCTTATCAACAATTACAACATGAAGTACAAGGAACTTGAAGCTGTTTCGAGAAGGAAACGCTACAATGTAACCATCGGTGATGAACTTCCAGCAGGGATTATTCAGCTTGCAAAAGTTTATGTAGCTAAAAAACGTAAACTGCAAATTGGCGATAAAATGGCCGGACGACATGGAAATAAGGGTATCGTTTCGCGTATTGTTCGTGACGAAGATATGCCTTTCTTAAGTGACGGAACGGTTGTGGATATTGTCCTTAATCCATTGGGTGTACCTTCGCGTATGAACCTTGGACAGATTTACGAAACTGTTTTGGGTTGGGCCGGAAAAGAATTGGGACTTACTTTTGCAACTCCTATTTTTGATGGTGCCACTTTGGAAGAAGTTACAGAATATACCGATAAAGCCGGTGTTCCAAGATATGGTAAAACATATTTGAGCGATGGTGGAACTGGTGAACCTTTCGATCAGCCAGCAACTGTTGGTGTGATTTACATGCTGAAATTAGGCCACATGGTTGAAGATAAAATGCATGCCCGTTCAATCGGACCGTATTCTTTGATTACACAACAGCCACTTGGAGGTAAAGCTCAATTCGGAGGTCAGCGTTTTGGTGAAATGGAAGTTTGGGCATTGGAAGCATTCGGTGCATCCAACATTCTTCAGGAAATTCTAACCGTCAAATCAGATGACGTTTTGGGACGAGCCAAAGCATACGAAGCAATCGTTAAGGGTGAACCAATGCCTGCTGCAGGTATTCCTGAATCTTTGAATGTATTGTTGCACGAATTACGTGGTCTTGGTTTAAGTGTGAGCCTTGATTAATTAAAGGTCAATCAGTTTGATTTTCCTTATATAAACTTGAAAAAATAACCATCGATATATGGCATTCAGAAAAGACAATAAAGTTAAGATTAGCTTTACCAAAATTGGTATCAGTCTGGCTTCGCCTGAAGAGATCCTTGAAAGATCTCATGGAGAAGTTTTGAAACCTGAAACGATAAATTACCGGACTTATAAACCTGAGCGTGATGGTTTGTTCTGCGAACGAATCTTCGGACCCGTGAAAGATTATGAGTGTCATTGCGGTAAATACAAACGGATTCGTTACAAAGGAATTGTTTGTGATCGTTGTGGCGTCGAAGTAACCGAGAAGAAAGTCCGTCGTGAACGGATGGGGCACATTTCACTGGTAGTTCCGGTGGCTCATATCTGGTATTTCAAATCGTTGCCGAACAAAATCGGATACCTTTTGGGCTTGCCAACCAAAAAATTGGATGTAATTATTTATTACGAACGATACGTTGTAATTCAGGCGGGAGTAAAAGCTCAGGATGGTGTTAAATATCTTGACTTCCTGTCAGAAGAAGAATATCTCGATATTCTGGATTCTTTGCCAAAAGAAAATCAGCATCTCGATGATATGGATCCGAACAAGTTCATAGCCCGTATGGGTGCCGATGCATTGTACACTTTGTTGCAACGCCTCGAATTGGATGAAATGTCGTTCGACCTTCGTCACAAAGCCAACACTGAAACTTCACAGCAACGTAAAAATGAGGCATTAAAACGTCTTCAGGTTGTTGAAGCTTTCCGTGCAAGCAAAAATATCAATCGTCCTGAATGGATGATTGTTAAAGTTGTTCCTGTTATTCCTCCTGATTTGCGTCCTTTGGTTCCATTGGATGGTGGTCGTTTTGCCACTTCCGATTTGAACGATTTGTACCGCAGGGTGATCATCAGAAACAATCGTTTAAAACGATTAATCGAAATTAAAGCTCCGGAAGTAATTCTGCGTAATGAAAAACGTATGCTTCAGGAAGCGGTCGATTCATTGTTCGACAACTCAAGAAAATCAAACGCTGTCAAAACAGAAAATAACCGCGCTTTAAAATCATTATCCGATAGTTTGAAAGGGAAACAAGGTCGTTTCCGTCAGAACT
>DAITNH010000184.1:0-1864 GCA_036834745.1 Prolixibacteraceae bacterium | reverse complement strand
TTAAAATCATTATCCGATAGTTTGAAAGGGAAACAAGGTCGTTTCCGTCAGAACTTGTTGGGTAAACGTGTCGATTATTCAGCACGTTCGGTAATTGTTATCGGGCCAAAGTTGAAACTGCACGAATGCGGTCTTCCAAAAGACATGGCTGCTGAGCTTTTCAAACCATTTATTATCAGGAAACTGATTGAACGTGGTATTGTGAAGACAGTAAAATCGGCCAAGAAAATTGTTGACCGTAAAGATCCGGTTGTTTGGGATATCCTCGAAAATGTATTAAAAGGACATCCGGTGATGCTGAACCGTGCGCCTACCCTTCACCGTTTGTCGATTCAGGCTTTTCAGCCTGTGTTGATCGAAGGAAAAGCCATTCAGTTGCATCCGCTGGTTTGTACCGGTTTTAATGCCGACTTCGATGGTGACCAGATGGCTGTTCACGTACCACTTGGAAATGCTGCCGTTCTGGAAGCTCAAATGTTGATGCTTGCATCGCATAACTTGCTGAACCCGGCGAATGGTGCGCCAATTACCGTTCCTTCTCAGGACATGGTTTTAGGTTTGTATTATATGACCAAAGCACGCACCGGAGCAAGAGGTGAAGGAATGATTTTCTATTCTACTGAAGAAGTTATTATTGCATACAATGAGAATGTAATTGACCTGCACGCCATTATTAAGGTGAAAGTTCAGGATGTGGATGAAAAAGGAGAAATGTTCAAACACATCATCGAAACTACTGTTGGTCGTATTATTTTCAATCAGTCAGTACCTAAAGAAGTTGGATACATCAATCAGATTCTTACCAAAAAGTCACTTCGTACCATTATTTCTGATATCTATAAGATAACAGGAAATGCTGTAACCGTACTTTTCCTTGATGCAATTAAGGATTTGGGTTATACAATGGCTTACAAAGGTGGTTTATCGTTTAATCTTAGCGATGTAATTATTCCTGACGACAAGAAAGAAATTGTTGAAGCTGGTTATGCCGAAGTAGAAGAAGTAATGGCCAATTACAACATGGGTTTCATTACCAACAACGAACGTTACAATCAGGTAATTGATATCTGGACACATGCCAATGCAAAACTTACCAATTCGGTAATGAAAACATTGAGCACCGACCGTCAGGGTTTCAATTCGGTATATATGATGCTTGATTCAGGAGCCCGTGGTTCTAAAGAGCAGATTCGTCAGCTTTGCGGAATGAGGGGTTTGATGGCAAAACCACAAAAATCAGGATCAACAGGTTCTCAGATTATTGAAAACCCGATCCTTGCAAACTTTAAAGAAGGACTGTCGGTATTGGAATACTTTATTTCAACCCACGGTGCCCGTAAAGGTTTGGCCGATACTGCCCTTAAAACAGCCGATGCTGGTTATCTGACCCGTAGGTTGGTTGACGTGGCGCAGGATGTTATCATTCAGGAAGAAGATTGCGGAACTTTGCGCGGTTTGATTGCTTCTGCAATTAAAAACAATGAGGAAGTGGTTGCTTCGTTGAATGAGAGAATTATAGGACGTACAACTGTTCACGATATTTTCAACCCGCTAACTGGTGATATGATCGTTGGTTCAGGTGAAATTGTAACCGATGAAATTGCAAAAGTAATTGATGAATCACCAATTGAATCGGTTGAAATTCGTTCAGTTTTGACTTGCGAATCAAAAGTCGGAGTTTGTGCAAAATGTTACGGTCTTAATCTGGCCGGAAGTACAATGGTTCAACGTGGCGAAGCGGTGGGAGTTATTGCTGCACAGTCGATTGGTGAACCTGGTACACAGCTTACACTTCGTACGTTCCACGTAGGGGGTATCGCTGGTAACATTTCAACACAATCATCTGTCGAGTCAAAATATGATG
>DAITNH010000183.1:0-10996 GCA_036834745.1 Prolixibacteraceae bacterium | reverse complement strand
TCTTTTCGCGTAATCCGTAATAATCCGTGTCCTATCAAATCCCTGCCGGGAATCTAAAAAATAGCTTGTTCGCTGTATTATTCAGCTACAACCGGGTTTGCCTCTTCTTCCTTGTCTTTTTTGCGGATCAGGCGGGCGTAGGTTTTACGCAATTCATCCAATTGGTTAAACAGGGTGGTGAGAACATCTGAGGGAGTGTAATTGACGGCTTGCTCAACGGCAGTACAAAACTGTTCATAGCTTTTGGCCGTTGCCGATTTCAGGCTGCTGGCCGAAGGGCCTTCAACGGCAACACCCTGCCCGTTACGCGTTTGGTACAAGGTAGCCAAGTCGGTATTCGCGTTTTCAAGCCCGGCCATCATATCGGTAATGCCAATGGTTGCAGCGAGTGTTTTCAACTTTTCACTGGCATTGAACTTGCCAAACATCTCCACCAAAAGACTTGTCTGCGTGTTCAATGGCTTCAAGTCGGTGTCCCAATAAGGGTTGAGAAAGATTTTCAGTTCCTCAGCCGCTGCTTTCTTTTCAGGATTGCGGCCTTGCAGGTTGGTACTCACGTTGCGTTTCACTTCAGCAAAACGGTCGTCGCAATCGAGATCCAGCGTGGCTACTTGTTCGGTCAACACACTTTTCAATGATTTTTTCATTTGCACGCCCATCGCGTTGTTGTCGCTTTCGAGCCGGTCAAGGATTACTTTGGGCAATTCGCCGATGCTTTCCTTTACAGGCCTCTGGTTGAAGGTTCTACATTTTGCGGAAGGTTCTCCTGACTTCCGTTGGAGCTTTCGCATTTTGCGGAAGGATCCCAAGGAGTGATTTCAAGCTTCTACAATTTGATACCGCTATTTTCAATGTTAATTTCGTCCTGGAAATAAAGGTGATATTCTACCGGTGTATGTTTCTGATGAATAATAAAAAATTTCTGAAATAATTTAACAAATAAATATCAAAAAAAAATAATAAACCGGAGAATATTTATGGAGCTGCAATGTTAATGATTTACAGGGCTAAAGCCCGGAATTCCTGTGATCAATATGTCCGTCGGCTAAAGCCAGACGGCAAAGGATATGAATGCATTCGATGATAATTTGAGACAAAATAATTGATTTACATTCTGCAAATATTCCTGAAAGCCTTATTCAATGCAATATCCTTTGCCGTCACATTCATGTGACGGATGTGGTTAGGAGGATGATTATTGGAGGAGATTATTCGAAGCCTCACCCCAAAACGACAAAAGACCCGTCATTCGGGCCTTTTGTCGTTTATTTATATCCAATGTCAATTCCTTAAACGATCGGGAAAATCTTGTGATCGGCCAGATATTCCATGATGGTTTTTGTATTTGTGGCCCGGTTTTCGGGTTGCAGCAGCAAGGTTGAATTTTCAGGAGCAACAAATTGTAAGTCGGCTCCGGGAAGGTTCGCGATCAATCCTTCTTCAAATTTTTCGTACAATTCGGGTTTGTTCTTTTTACAGAATTCCAGAGTTGCATCCATGTGAATCAGTTTAAACCGGTCTTCGCCAATTATCTGAATCACTTGTTTACGGATGTTTTCATCCGGAGAAATAAACGAACAAATGGTGATGATTCCCTGGTCGTTCAGCAATTTGCTGATGTGGGCCACACGGCGCAGGTGTTCGGCACGATCGGTCGGCGAAAAGTCAAGCTCGTTGGAAAGGCCCGACCGGATTGAACTTCCGTCGAGTAAAACAACGGTTGCACCGGCATCGAACAGCTCTTTTTCGAGCGTAAACGCCAGTTCATTTTTTCCTGAACCGTGCAATCCGGTAATCCAAAGCGTTGCCGGATTTTGGTTGAAACGTTTCTGACGTTGTGCGTCCGAAATCAGGCATTCGCCTTTGTGTATCCGGCTTTTATTGGCTTCCAGTGTTTTTTCGTCCACAATTTTCGACGGAAGGTCTTCAGCACTCAGCTTGTCAATGATCATCCCGACAGCAACCGTATTGTTGGTAATCGGGTCGATCAGGATAAAAGAACCCGTGCTGCGGTTCTTTTTATAGGGGTCGAAGAAAATCGCTTTGTTGGTGGTCATAACCACTCTTCCGATTTCGTTGAGCTCAAAATGATCGATGGATGATTTTTGAAGGGTGTTGACATCAACTTTATACCGGATTTTATCAAACCGAACCCGTGTGGTATTGTTGGCATGCTTGATGAAAAGCTGCATATTTGGGTCCATTGGTTTTTCGTCCATCCATACGAGATTGGCTTCAAAATGACGTTCGATACGCGGCAGATTGTCGGGATAAACAATCATATCGCCGCGCGAAATATCGATCTCGTCTTCGAGCGTAATGGTGACTGATTGCGGAGGAAAAGCCTCGTCGAGGTTTCCGTCGTAAGTAATAATTTCTTTTATTGTAGAAGTTTTGCGCGAAGGCAACACCATTATTTTTTCGCCTTTCCGGATAATTCCTGAAGCTACACGGGCCGAGAAACCGCGGAAATCGAGATCGGGACGAAGCACGTACTGAACCGGGAAACGCATGTCGTCGAAGTTACGGTCGCTGCTAATGTGCACCGATTCGAGAAATTCCAGCATACTTGGGCCGTGATACCAAGGCATCAGGGTGGTTGGTTCCACCACATTTTCGCCTTTCAACGCTGCAATAGGAATAAAATTCACATCCGGAACGTCCAGTTGAGTGATGAATGATTTGTATTCGGCGACAATTTCATCGAACACTTTCTGGTCATAATTCACCAAATCCATTTTGTTGACTGCCAGAACCACATGTTTGATGCCCAGTAACGAAACCAGAAATGTATGGCGACGGGTTTGGGTGATCACACCTTTGGTGGCATCAATCAGGATAATGGCCAGGTTGGCGGTTGACGCGCCGGTAACCATGTTTCGGGTGTATTGCGTGTGTCCGGGCGTGTCGGCGATGATGAATTTCCGCTTGTTGGTAGAGAAGTAGCGGTAAGCCACATCAATGGTGATTCCCTGTTCGCGTTCGGCTTTTAAACCATCGAGCAGGAGCGCATAGTCGATTTCTTCGCCGGCGTGTCCAACCCGTTTGCTGTCGCGCTCGAGCGCCGAAAGCTGATCTTCATAAATCTTCTTACTGTCGAATAACAAACGCCCGATCAGTGTCGATTTCCCATCGTCCACAGAGCCGGCGGTCAGGAGGCGCAGTAAATCTTTCTTTTCGTCCTGATCTAAATACGCGTTAATGTCAAGTGTTCCCCGAGCTTCGCCAAAAGGCGAATTATCAGTCGAAGTATTTTGAAGTTTATCTGTATTCATTATTTGTATTTATATTGATTGTTTTTCTTCTTTTCACAAAAGCTTCTCTTTTTACATATCTTTTTGATATATCCCGTATCCAAATAGCATTGATCCCATTTTCTTTAAACCTTATTTTGAATGGCTACCTCAGTAGAAAAGCCACGCTAACAGCTTACAACCTTGATTACCTTATTTGGGGTTGATCGTCTAAAGATAGAATGTGATAAATATTTCATATCCTTCCATAGGATATGTGTACAGGTTATTGTATTCTACTTTCATTAACTAAGGTAATAAGGTTTGATACCATTGGTTATATACTTTCTACTGAGGTTATTTTCTTTAAAAATAAGGTTTTTTAAGACAAACCTTTTGGGGAGGTGATCCGACTGCCAGCGACACCCTAAAGGGGCTTCCTACTAGAAATACCCTTCTCTCTTTTTCTGTTCCATTGATCCGTCCTGGTCGAAGTCGATCACGCGGGTGGTTCGTTCCGAAACGGTCACGGTCATCATTTCCTCTACAATTTTTTCAATCGTATCGGCTTCCGATTCAACAGCTCCGGTCAAAGGATAACAGCCCAGTGTGCGGAAACGGACCATTTTCATTTCGGCTTTTTCTGCTATTTCTTTCGGCATGCGGTCGTCGTCAACCATGATCAGGTTTCCGTCAACATTCACTATTGGCCGTTCTTTTGCAAAATATAGTGGAACAATCGGAATTTTTTCCAGACGAATGTATTGCCAAACGTCCAATTCAGTCCAGTTTGAAATTGGGAATACACGAATCGATTCGCCTTTGTGAACGCGTGCATTATAGATGTCCCACAATTCGGGGCGTTGATTTTTGGGGTCCCACTGGTGAAATTTATCGCGGAAGGAAAATATACGTTCTTTTGCGCGAGATTTTTCTTCGTCGCGACGGGCGCCACCAAAAGCGGCATCAAATTTATATTTGCTCAGTCCTTCGAGCAAAGCCTGGGTTTTCATTACGTCGGTGTGCACTTTGCTTCCGTGGGAAAACGGGCCAACACCGGCTTCGTAAGCTTCTTTGTTGTAATGTACAATCAGGTTCCAGTTTTTTTCTCTGGCGTAATTGTCGCGGAATTCAACCATCTCTTTAAACTTCCATTTCGAATCGATGTGCATCAGTGGAAACGGAACTTTTCCGGGGAAAAAGGCTTTTTCAGCCAGGCGAACCATCACCGATGAATCTTTTCCGATGGAATAAAGCATGACCGGATTTTCGAATTCGGCCGCAACTTCACGAATAATGTGAATGGCTTCGGCCTCCAATTCTTTTAAATGTGATAGACTGTATTCTGTCATTAGTTTTTGTTTCTTATTAATTCAACGGGGGCTAAAAATAATACTTTTAACTCCTTTATTAAGTGGTATTAATACTAAAAGCGGTTAAATCCTGAAAAGTTTAAAGTTTAAGTAAACTTCAGGAGTATTTTTTAGAATGCCCAGAACAAGGGAATCAGGATAATTGAAATAATAAACATCAGGATATTTAGCGGCAGACCAACTTTTACATAGTCAACAAACTTATAGTTTCCGATTCCTTGCACGATGAGGTTCGTTTGATAACCGATAGGTGTTGCAAAACTCATGGAAGCTGCAATTGCAATGGCCACAAAAAATGGTTTTGGATCAACTCCCATCTGGTTGGCAGCCGCCATTGCGATTGGGAATGAAATGGCGGCGGCAGCATTGTTGGTAATTAATTCAGTAAAAATGGTTGTAATTAAAAATATGCAAGCCAATACTCCGACCGGCCCCCAGTTTTTAGCGAAATTAATGGCAGTATGGGCTATTCCATCGGCTAGGCCTGAGTTTTGCATGGCTTTGCTAATTCCAAACGAACAGGCAATCGTAATCAGGATGTCCCAGCTGATGGCTTTGGTATATTTCTGATGTGGAACAATTTTCAGCCAGATCATCAGCATGGCCGCTACTGCCGAAAAAAAGAACATGTCGGCCTGTACATTTTCGAATTTGGGAAGATAATCGGTAGCAGTAGCACCGGCAATCATTAGCGCCAGAATAGTGAGCGCCAGCCATTTTTTCGATTTTACACTGTTTTCTTCATGGTCCCTGATATAGGTGGTTAGGTAGAAAATCTTTGAGTCGCCCCAGTTTTTAATAAACCGGTCGGTAGTAAGCAGCACAAGGTTGTCGCCTTCGCGGAGTTTCAGGCTTCGCAAATTGGAGGTAATCCGTTCACCATTGCGGTGTACAGCTACAATTATTGCCTGGTAATGATCAAAAAAATTGTATTCGACAATGGTTTTTCCGATGCCCGGAAACCGTGGGGCCAGCACAGCTTCATATTGTTTCAGTTCACGTGTGTTTATCTGGCCCTTTAACAATTCCAGACCTTTTATCCTGACACCGGAAATATCTTTAATTGTTTCCAGTCCGCTTGATTTGCCCGCAACCAATAAATTGTCATTTGCCTCGATGGTCAATCCCAGTGTTTTTCCTTCCAGCTTTACATTGCCTCTTTCAACCTGAATAATGTCAAAACCTTTCAAATCTTTTGATCGGCCATTCTTTAAGACCTGGCCCACAAGGGGGCTGCCTTCCGGAACTATTAGCTCGTAGTAATAATCTTTTTGGTCGGAAAGTGGTTTCCGGATAAAATCTTTGTTTCCGGGAAGCAAATGTACGCCTATATAACTCATGTATAAATAGCCAACAAATGCGAGGGGAACACCTACCATGCCGAGTTCAAACATTGAAAATCCGGACATGCCGTTTTCGAGCATTAAGCCGTGTACAACCAAATTGGTTGAAGTTCCGATCAACGTGCAAACACCTCCCAATATGGTTGCATATGAAAGTGGTATCAGAAATTTTTGTGCGGAAAGGTTAAGGTCTTCGGCCCATTTTTTTATGATCGGTGCAAAAATGATCACAATTGGGGTGTTGTTCAAAAAAGCGGACATAAACGAAATTGGAAACATCACCCTGAAAAACAGGAGCCTGATGTTCCCCCTTCGTTTGGGAAGGAAAGTGATTGCCAGTCTGTTCAATGCTCCGGATTGCCTGACTCCTTCGCTGACCACAAAGAGAATGGCGACAGTAATCATCCCTTTATTCGAAAAACCTGCAAGTACCTCCCTGGTATTTACGCTCCCAAAAATCATTAAAATAATCAATGCCGAAAATAATATCAATCCCGGGCGCATCACCTCTTTGGCCAATGCCGCGATCATCAGGACGATAATGGCGAGTACAATAAATCCTTGTGCTGTCATAATGCGATAAAATGAGGGTTTTGTAAATTCTCTTTGTTATATCGTATTTCTGTTTTAAGATCTGTCAGAAAAATATTTTTTCCTGAAGCTTTTAAAATGGCATGTCCGGCGGCAGTGTCCCATTCCATGGTCGTTCCCAACTTCGGATAAACAGATGCCGTTCCTTCTGCCACCATGCACATTTTCATGGAGCTTCCCATGTTGATCATCCGAAATGATTCGTGTTCTTCCCGGATGTTTTCAATGTATTCTTTGGTTTTCTGATTCATGTGAGAGCGGCTTATTGCCACAACAAATTCAGGTTGGTTTATTTTCTCCGGAAGTTTTATTCCTGAAAGTTGCATCGAATGAAATGTACAATGCTCGTCCGGATTTACAAGTTTGTAGGCTCCGGTTTCAGGAATTCCGACATAAATTTGACCAGTCACAGGAGCATAAATAACACCCGCGATTGGCCTGCCTTTTTGAATAAGTGCAATGTTGACAGTAAATTCGTCGTTGCGTTTGATGAATTCTTTGGTTCCGTCCAATGGATCGATGAGCCAGAATAAGTCCCAGTTTTTTCTTTCAGAATAGCTCAGGTGAATACCTTCTTCGCTTAAAACCGGTAATCCGGTACTTTCAAGGTTTTTCAGGATTTCGTCATGGGCCCGGTGATCGGCGATGGTAACCGGCGTTTGATCTTCTTTTATGACCACCCCAAAATCAACGGAAGCATAAACTTCCATGATTTTTTTACCGGCGAGAACGGCGGAATGAATTGCTTTGTCAACAAGTTGGGCTATTTCCATATTACTTTGTTCGCATACTGCAATTTGAAAATGCAGCAGGTTTCAAAAGTAAGTAACTATGCTGAGACGGTTTTAGGCTTTTATACTTATAATATCTTCGGCTAGGATTTCAACCAAAGCTGAATAACCCAACTGTTCAAGTTCGATGGCCACTTTGTTTTTTCCTTTGATTTTCTGAAGTTTTCCTTTCAGCCCAATCAATGGTCCGGCCACTACTTCGATCAATTGGCCGGGTTTCAGTTTTTCCCTGGTAATCTCAATTTCCGAACTGTCCTGTTTCAGCATCAGTTTCAGGTATTCTATTTGGTAATCAGGCACAATTGCAGCTTTTCCTTCGAACCTGACATAACTGACCACGTAATTTGATTGCAGCACCTGATCGTATTCCTTGCGACTTGCTTTTACAAATAAATACCCCGAAATCAATGGCGTTTCAACCCATTTTTTTCGGTCGCTCCATTGCCTGAGCTTGCGCTGGAGTGGCAGAAATGTTTCAATTTCCTGAATCTGAAGTTCAATCTCCGCCTTTTTTTCAGTCCTCGATTTGACGTAAACCGCATACCAGAAATAAGAATTCGCCGGAATTATTTTTTCCATACCTGATCTCTTACTGCATAAATTCGTTCGATAATATCAACCACTTTTAGACCTTCCAGTGCATTGGTGCTGATTGGCGTATGCCCGCTTAAAGTGTCGGCCACATTCTGAATCACCAGATGATGGTTCTGTGCCGATCCTTTGTATAAACCGTAATCGTTGGGCGGGGCGCTGGCTTCGAGTTCGGGCATCTGGTAATCTTTTATGTTGCAGTATTCCACTTCGTTCATATATTGGCCGGCAACTTTAATAGTTCCCTTTTCGCCGATAATGGTCATGCTGCTTTCCAGATTTTCGTGGTAAATAGATGTTGAATAATTTAGGGTGCCAATTCCTTCGTTGACAAATTCAAAATTAACAATCCCGGTATCTTCAAAGTCAGTTAAGGTTTTGTGGTTAAAATCCTTGAATTGTCCACTGATATTTTTAATATCGCCAAACAACCAATACATTATATCGATGAAATGCGAAAATTGGGTGAACAGTGTTCCACCATCAAGTTTTGCATCGCCATGCCAGTTCTTGTGCGTGTAATAACGTTCGTCGCGGTTCCAGTAACAGTTAATCTGCACATGAAAAAGCTTTCCAAGTATGTTTTGGTCGATCACGCTTTTTAGCCAAACCGATGGGGGAGAGTAGCGGTTCTGCATCACACAGAATACATTCCGGCTTCTTTCAAGCGACTTGAAAACAATCCGTTCTGCGTCGTTTTTGGTCAGTGCCATCGGCTTTTCAACCACAATGTGCAAACCTTTTTCAAGGCCTTTTATCGCCATTTCGGCATGTATCCCGTTTGGAGTGCATATATTCAGAACATCAATGACGACTTCCTTTTCGAGTAATTCATCGAGCGAAGAATAGAATGGAATTCCCTCATACGAAGTGTTACACTCTTCCGGAGTGCGGATATCGCAAACAGCTACCAATTCGGCATGAGGATTACGAAGGATCATTTCAGCGTGGCGTTTGCCAATGTGTCCCTGGCCTACAACGGCAAATCGTATTTTTTTTTCTGAAAGCATAGAGTTTAAAGTTTTGTAATTGTTCCATTTTCCAACCTGTACTGATCCTGGCTTTCAGGACAAACAGCTATTCCTTCAGGATTAAATTTTAGTTTGTGCCCGTATTCACTCATCCACCCGGTTTGACGGGCAGGATTTCCAACAACCAAGGCATAATCAGGAATATTTTTAGTTACAACAGCACCAGCGCCAACAAATGCATATTTGCCGATTGTAATTCCGCAGACGATGGTAGCATTAGCTCCAATGGTAGCACCTTTTTTTACCAGTGTTGGTTTGTATTCATCTTTCCGGCTGACAGCACTTCTGGGATTTATCACATTTGTAAATACGGCTGATGGTCCCAGAAAAACATCATCTTCGCAAATCACTCCGGTGTAAACCGAAACATTGTTTTGAACTTTAACCCGGTTGCCAATCCTGACTTCAGGAGAAATAACCACATTTTGGCCTATAGAACACTGATCGCCGATTGTGCTTCCTGACATGATATGCGAAAAGTGCCAGATTTTGGTTCCTTCACCAATTATACAACCCGCGTCAATTACAGCGGTTTCGTGTGCAAAAAAAGATGATTCCATTAGCTGAAAAATTCACGGATTGTTGAGGTAATATAAGTTAGCTGTTCTTCTGTCAATTCGGTGTGCATCGGCAAAGATAATACTTGTTCCGAAAGTTCTTCTGCGACAGGAAAATCGCCTTTTTTATAACCCAGATAATGATATGCTTCCTGAAGATGCAGTGATAAAGGATAATAAATCATTGAAGGAATTTCGCGTGAATGAAGAAACTGCTGCAGTTCATCCCGTTTTCCGCGAACCTTGATGGTATATTGATGAAAGCTGTGTGTGCTGTACGAAACCCTTGCAGGAATTGATATTTCAGGAATATTGGATAATTCACGGTCATAAAATACAGCGGCTGCCTGTCTTGCTTCGATAAATTGATCGAGGTATTTTAGTTTGACATCCAAAATGGTGGCCTGAATTGCATCCAACCTTGAATTCATACCGATTTGCTGATAATAATACCGTTTGCTCATTCCGTGATTGGCAATTGAGCGCATTTGATGTGCAAGTTCATCGTTATTGGTGAAAAGCGCACCGCCATCGCCAAATGCTCCCAGGTTTTTTGTCGGGAAAAACGAATTTGAGGCAATATCGCCAATCGTGCCGGCTTTAGCAACCATGCCATTTTTGAAAATATATTCGGTTCCCAATGCCTGACAGGCATCTTCGATGATAAACAGGTTATTTTCCTTTGCAATTTCAGTCAATGATTCCATGTCTGCACATTGCCCGTAAAGATGAACCGGAACAATGGCTTTGGTTTTGTGGTCAATGTGCCTGTTTACGAGCTCTGGCCTGATGTTAAAAGTTTCAGGATCAACGTCCACCAGAACAGGCTTTAGTTTCATTAAAGCCAATACTT
Source organism: Prolixibacteraceae bacterium (assembly GCA_036834745.1). Classification (GTDB taxonomy): domain Bacteria; phylum Bacteroidota; class Bacteroidia; order Bacteroidales; family Prolixibacteraceae; genus Aquipluma. The sequence goes on along the minus strand of DAITNH010000183.1, from coordinate 633 downwards.
CAAGAGTCGATACAAATGTGAATGGCGTGGTAATCACTTCGTCACCCTCCTTCAAATCCAGAGCCATTAGCGCAATTTGGAGAGCATCTGTTCCGTTTCCGCATGAAATTACATGTCCTACATTCAGATAATGTTTGAGGTTTTCTTCGAATTCCGTCACTTTTCCACCCTTCACAAAAACCGAAGAACGTATTACCTCTCCAATCTGGGTATCGATCTCAGTTTTTATTTTACTGTATTGAGAGAACAGATCAACCATTTGAATATTCATAACCAGTTCTTTTGGTTTTATACGGAGTATTCTCCGATTTTGTATAAAGTTACTTTTATTCAATTATTTTAAAATTGAATTCTATAAGCGAAAATAGAAATTTGTTTGACCAGAATACATTTTTAATAAGGTAAAAAGCTATTTGGGCATTAAATATAAACATGATTTCATGTGAATTGTTGTTTTTGTAATTGTTGTAGTCTGAAATGCAGTTGATTGCGGATTATATTCGAAAATATTCAGAAAACTGTTGATATTTTAATTTTAAAAACATATTTTTGCAACCGCTTTTGAAAAACAAAAGCAGATAAGGATGACTCAGTAGCTCAGTTGGTAGAGCACATCCCTTTTAAGGATGGGGT
>DAITNH010000182.1:5091-11070 GCA_036834745.1 Prolixibacteraceae bacterium | reverse complement strand
GTCACCCGCTCACTATACCTACTCACTATTTGATTCCTTTCATTTTTTTGTGCCGCACCAAATGATTATTTTTGATGAAAATCTTTGTACCATGCAATCTATCAATCCATTTTCAGATCAAATAATAGGAGAATACAAAGAATATTCATCCGAAGAAGTTGAACAAATCATCGTTCGTGTTGATACCGCGTTCGGGCAATGGAAACTGACCAGTTTTGATGAGCGTGCTGCGCTGATGAAAAACCTTCAGGCTGGATTGCTCGGAAAGAAAGCGGAACTGGCCTCCATAATGACTGCCGAAATGGGAAAAGTACTGCGCGAAGGCATTGGTGAGATCGAAAAATGTGCCTTGGTCTGTGGCTTTTATGCCGATCGTGCCGAATCATTCCTGAAAAATGAACCCATCCAAACTGAAGCATACGAATCATACATTACTTATCAGCCAATTGGAACTGTTTTGGCAGTGATGCCCTGGAACTTCCCTTTCTGGCAGGTTTTCAGGTTTCTGGCTCCGGCTTTAATGGCCGGCAATACGGGAGTTCTGAAACATGCGTCGAATGTTTCGGGTTGCGCACTGGCCATCGAACAATTGGTTCGTGAAGCTGGTTTCCCGGAGGATGTTTTCCGAACTCTTTTAATTGGCTCGAAAGAAGTAAAAGCAGTGATTGAAAATCCTTTGATAAAAGCGGTTACGCTTACCGGAAGCACTCCGGCCGGAAAATCGGTGGCTTCAGTGGCTGGTTCAGTGTTGAAAAAGTCGGTGCTCGAATTGGGTGGGAGCGATCCGTACCTGATTCTGGAAGATGCTGATGTTGAAACTGCTGCCCGTTTGTGTGTTACCAGCCGCCTTCTGAATGCCGGACAAAGCTGCATTGGCGCCAAACGATTTATTGTGGCCGATAAAATCTATGAATCGTTTAAAACTGAATTTGTGCGACTGATGGCAGCGGCGACATTCGGCGATCCACTCGATCCGCAAACCACCATTGGCCCGCTGGCACGTGTTGATTTGCGTGACGAACTGCACCAGCAAGTGGCAAAAAGCCGCGAAATGGGTGCAACGGTTTTGCTTGGTGGTTTTGTTCCTGAAGGAAATGCCGCATTTTATCCGCCCACCGTTTTGGAAAATGTGGTTCCCGGAATGCCTGCCTATCACGAAGAATTGTTTGCCCCGGTGGCTGTGCTTTATCGTTTTCAATCGGAAGAAGAAGCCATCCGGATTGCCAATGATACTGTTTTTGGATTGGGTGCCGGAATTTTTACTGCTGATATTCAGAAAGGTAAAAAGCTTGCTGAAAAGGGATTGGAAGCCGGTTGTGTGTTTGTAAACGACTTTGTAAAATCTGATCAGAGGCTTCCGTTTGGCGGAATCAAAGGAAGTGGTTATGGCCGTGAATTATCGGCGGTTGGCATCCGCGAATTTATGAATGTGAAAACGGTGGTGGTGAAGTGATCCAACTATTCTCCATATTTCAGCAAAAATTCAGGATTGATTGCTTTGAAACTTACCCTTCCATCGTTGAAGTTTTCGTTCGATAAAAGCAAGTCAAGGTTTTCCGTTAATGGTCGGATAACAATGCCCTCAGCCCAAACATCAGGATAAATTTTACTTTTGATGGTTGCCATTTTGATGATTGAGTCAATGTCGTTTTCAAGCTCATAATCGCTGGTAATAAGCGGTACTGTTGGCAACTCGAGCTTGTTCATTAAATTGAAAAACTGTTGAAATGGCAAGTACTCGAACTTATCGATGTCAAAAGCATTGAAAAACAATATTTTCTGCCCTCTCAGTTTCAGTTTGTTACTCTGAATGCCTTCGCCAACCAATTCGCCCTGAATGGCAAAATTGCCATTTAACGAGCGCAATTTATTTTCAATGTCCATTTCCCTGGCCACTTTCCAAAAGCTGTTTTCCTCGTCTTCAAGCAGTTCGAGGTTTCGGCTGCAAACGCCAAATTCGCCCTTGTAAAGAAAGAAAGTCCCCGAACTTCCATCCACTTTTTCGGTCACATAACATTTTGTGCCTTTGTATTTATCCAAAACATGCTGTAAAACCTGAACCCGTGTTTCGTCAGTTTTTGGAATAAAAGAAGGAAACCTGCCTTTTGCAATTCCGCTCAAACAGGCAGGCATTGGCGGTTCATATTTTTCAATGCCAAGTATTTCAGTACAATCCGCGTCTTCTGCAATTTCAAAATCAGGAGGTAAAATAGACAGAGGAAAACAAATGCCCTGCGAAATTTGCCCGCGAAGCCGGATGGTCCGCACCCTCATTCCGCGGGGTTTTAGAAATTCAAATTCAGGTCTGTCGGGCATCAGGCTGTCAATTTCGCAATACACGGCCAAATCGCCTACCCGAAATTCACCTTTTTTTACCACCAACTGCCAACCCAGAACGGTGACTTTTTCAATGGCATCGGCATTTTCAATGGGTTCCAATGCTTTTATTTTCTGGATACTTGCAAGTTTTCTCATGGCTTCAGCGCTTGAATTTATTATTCACGAATATACGAATTATCCGGGCAAGCTATTTTTAATAGGAAAGTGTGTAAGACAAAACCCATATTTTTAAAAACAAACCTCAGTAGAAAGCAAATAACCTGTAATTTGACTTTGACAAAAGCAATGTTTATTTTAGCGAAAACTTGATCACAATTAAAAATCTCAGTTATGTCAAAACTTTTGTCACCACTCCGCATTAAAGATATCGTATTTAAAAACCGGATTGCCATTTCGCCAATGTGCCAGTATTCGGCTGTCGATGGATTTGCAAACGATTGGCATTTGGTTCATTTGGGCAGCCGGGCAGTTGGTGGAGCCGCGTTAATCATACAGGAAGCAACTGCAGTTTCTCCGGAAGGTCGCATTACCCCTGGCGATCTGGGTTTGTACAAGGAGGAACATGTTGAAAAGTTGGAAAGCATTGCTACATTTATTCATCAGCAAGGAGCAGTGGCCGGAATTCAGCTGGCCCATGCCGGACGAAAAGCAAGCTGCGCAAAGCCCTGGGATGGAGGCAAACAATTGAATGAAAATGCAGGTGGCTGGTCAACCGTTTCTGCTTCTGCCATTGCTTTTTATCCTGAAGACGATGTTCCGCAGGCATTAGATGCAGATGGAATTAAAAAGGTAATTACTGATTTTCAAACTGCTGCTCTTCGGGCGTTGCAGGCCGGATATAAACTGATAGAAATTCATGCGGCGCATGGTTATCTGATTCACCAGTTTCTTTCGCCTTTGAGCAACCATCGGACAGATAATTATGGCGGTAGTTTTGAAAACCGGACGCGACTGCTGCTGGAAGTTGTAAACGCAGTAAAGACAGTTTGGCCGCAAAACCTTCCGTTGTTTGTGCGGATTTCTGCAACCGACTGGGCCGAAGGTGGCTGGAACATTGATGAGGCGATACAACTTTCAGCACTATTAAAAAGCAAAGGCGTTGATTTAATGGACTGTTCATCGGGCGGATTGGTGTCGTATGCAAAAATCCCATTTGGCCCGGGTTACCAGGTGGCTTTTGCCGAACGCATTAAAAAAGAGACCGGCATTTTAACCGGTGCTGTAGGAATGATAACCGAAGCCCGACAGGCAGAAGACATTTTAGAAAAAGGAGAGGCCGACCTTATTCTGATTGCAAGGGAATCACTTCGGGAACCTTATTTTGCCTTACAAGCAGCACAAGTTTTAGGAGATGATATTGAATGGCCTTTGCAATATATAAGGGCCAAAATATAATTCAGGAGAAATTTGATACACCTTTTTTAAACAATAATCGTATAAAGATTGCAACCAGGAGGAAAATAAATATTGAGTTGAATAACACTGAAAGTTCTGTAAAATAATTGGCCAACCCATCTAAAAATTATAGACACATGAAATACAGGTCAAACGATGTTTTGGTAGTGGTTCCCTTGACAGACGAGGGAAAAATTGTGCTGAAACAAGCCATGTACCTTCAGAAGATAATCTCTTTCAGAATATTTATTTTAAATGTTATTCCGCCAATTTCATTCCTTAACCGACATTTTAACTCACAGAAAGTAGCTGAATTAAAAAAGGAAGCCTTGAAGAAACTTACAGCTTTTGTAAAAGACTTTTTTGGAGGAGAAATTCCGGAAAAAATAATCTTAAAAGTTTCGATGGGCAATTTGGTTCCAACCCTTATAAAACATACTCAAAGCGACGATTTTTTATTTGTTGTTCTGAAACGAAGTATGCATCAGAAGGGCATCAGCAACCTGCTTGATCAAAATGAGATGGATAAAATTATTGCCCACTCGCAGTGTCCGGTTTTGTCAGTCAATGAAGAATCAACTCAGGGTGAACTGAAAACCATATTGGTTCCGATTGATATATCTGAAAGTACCAAAAAGAGATTGTTATGGGCCAGTATGTTCGCAAAAAAAGCCAATGCAAAAATTATGATTGTTTCGGCCCTGAATGCCAATATTGACGTGCAAAAAAGCCTGGCATTAAAAAATGCCGAAAGAATTCAGTCAATGCTTTCAGAAAGGGGGATTCAATCTGATCTGGAGATTCTTAAAGTGGGCGGCCAGCTCATTCATGAAATGGTTTTATCATTTATCGCTGAAAAAAAACCTGATTTAATCATCATCAGGAAACACCATATCGTATCTTTCTTTAGCAATACTATCGGTGATTTTGCAAAAGAAATCATCCACGGATCGAATATTCCTGTGTTTACCGTTAGTCAAAGACAAAGAGACATCGCTAATAAATTGGCTTAGTTTTTTACAACAGTTTGATCCTGACCATGAAAAAATTAATTGCCATTTTATTCCTGACAATCATTTTTTCAACAACTACAAATGGCCAGTCGCACTGGGCATTTGAGATTCATTGCGGCCAGGTTTTTAATGTGCCGATGCCACTAAACATCCGGCAGGAAGCTTATCCTGACATTAAATTGAGGGCGCGATACTCTTCAGAATCTTTTACCCTTCCCGTATATTGGGACATCCGTTTAGGCCGGTGGCAGCATGAAAGGGCGTGGGAGTTTGAGGTAATCCATCATAAACTTTATTTAAACAATACCACTTCAGAAGTTCAGAAGTTCAATATTTCGCATGGGTTTAATATGATCATGGTGAATCGCGGATTCGAAAAAAAATCATTTTGCTACAGGGCAGGAGCGGGAATTGTTTTGGCACATCCAGAATCGAAAATCAGGGGAAGGGAATTTGGAGATTCTGCAGATGACACCGATTTGGGCTATTACATTTCAGGCCCGGTTCTTAATCTTTCCATCAACAAACCATTTTATTTAGGAAGCAGGTTTTACATTAATGCCGAAGCCAAAACCACGCTGGCGTATTCGCACATTAAGGTGGCCCAGGGTAATTCCGATGTTTACAATATTGCCTTTCACATTATCCTTGGACTCGGAGCCGATTTTATTAAATCAGGGAAAGTCGATTAAACAAAACTTGCTCATATTCATGAATCCTGTCATATTTTAATCACAAATTTTAGTCTTAACTTTAATCGTCATTTCCGCGCCAAAACTGAATATTAATCATACCTAAAATTTAATATTATGGCAAAAATTACCAAAGAAGACGCCCTTCGTTACCATGCTGAAGGTCGTCCCGGAAAACTCGAAGTTGTCACCACAAAACCACACACCACCCAACGCGATCTTTCACTGGCCTATTCGCCCGGAGTGGCACATCCCTGTCTGGAAATTGAAAAGAACTTTGAAGATATTTATAAATATACTTCAAAAGGAAACCTTGTAGCTGTCATATCCAATGGAACTGCAGTACTTGGCCTGGGCGACATTGGAGCAGGGGCAGGGAAACCGGTTATGGAGGGCAAAGGTTTTCTGTTCAAGATATTTGCCGACATTGATGTTTTTGACATCGAAGTGGAAACAAAAGACATTGATACGTTTGTCGAAACGGTCAAAAATATAGCCGTTACCTTCGGTGGAATTAATCTCGAAGATATTAAAGCGCC
>DAITNH010000182.1:0-4991 GCA_036834745.1 Prolixibacteraceae bacterium | reverse complement strand
TCAAAAATATAGCCGTTACCTTCGGTGGAATTAATCTCGAAGATATTAAAGCGCCTGAATGTTTCGAAATCGAAGAAAGGTTAAAAAGAGAAATTCATATTCCATTGATGCACGACGATCAGCATGGAACAGCCATTATTTGTTCAGCAGGAATAATCAACGCACTTGAGATTGCCGGGAAAAAACTTCAGGAAGCTAAAATTGTGATAAATGGGGCAGGGGCAGCCGCCATTGCCTGTGCAAAACTGATAGTTTCGCTTGGTGCAAAGAGAGAAAATATGGTAATGCTCGATTCGAAAGGAGTGCTTCGAAAAGATCGAACCGACCTGAATAAATACAAAGCTGAATTTGCAACCAATCTGAATGTAAGAACTTTGGATGATGCGATGAAAGGGGCAGACCTTTTCCTTGGCTTATCGAAAGCCGATGTTGTTACCAAAGAAATGGTGCGTTCCATGTCAAAGAATCCGGTCATATTTGCGATGGCCAATCCCGATCCTGAAATATCGTACGATGATGCGATGTCGGTTCGCGATGATCTGATCATGGCAACCGGGCGTTCTGATTTCCCAAACCAGGTAAACAATGTGCTTGGATTTCCCTTTATCTTCCGCGGTGCGCTCGATGTGCGGGCAACGTGCATCAATGAGGAAATGAAACTTGCCGCTGTTTATGCGCTTGCCAGCCTTGCGAAAGAAGTGGTTCCCGAAACTGTTAGCAAAGCATACAATGTTACAAACTTAATTTTCGGAAAAGATTATATTATTCCCAAACCACTCGACCCGAGGCTTATTACTACCGTTGCGCCTGCGGTTGCCAGAGCTGCAATGGAAAGCGGAGTTGCCCGAAAGCCAATTACTGAATGGGAGCAATATAAACTTGAACTTAGTCAGCGGCTTGGGTTAGACAACCAGTTGCTGCATGGAATTGTCATTAAAGCAAAACAAAATCCGAAAAAAGTAGTATTTGCTGAAGGTAACAACCTGAAGGTGCTGAGAGCCGCAAACGAAGTTTTGCACGATGGAATTGCTTTTCCTGTTCTATTGGGAAATGTGGCTGAGATTAAACAACTGATAGCCGATAACCATTTGGATTTAAACAATGTTCCGATTGTCGATCCGCATTCTCCTGAAACCGAAGAAATACGGAAATCGTTTGCCGGGTTAATCTGGCAAAAACGTCAGCGCAAGGGAATTACAATGGAGGAAGCTTATGAACTGACTTTCAACCGCAATTATTATGGGATTATGATGGTTGACACCGGATTGGCCGATGCAATGATCTCTGGCGTAACAAGCCATTACGGCGATGTAATGAGCCCGGCGCTTAAATTAATCGGGCCCAAGCCAAACACCAATCATATTTCGAGCATGTATGTGGTAATGACAAAAAAAGGTCCTCTTTTCTTTGCCGATACCACTGTTAATCTTGATCCGGAAGTTCAGACACTCATCGAAACTACCTTGCTGACGGCTGAAGAAGTCAAAAAATTCAACATTGAACCTGTAATTGCCATGGTTTCGTACTCAAATTTTGGTTCGGTTAAATCGTCGGAACATACCAGAACGCTGGATCGGGTGAGGAAAACAATCGCATTTCTACACCAAAACCATCCTGAACTAATTGTGGATGGAGAGATTCAGATGAATTTTGCACTTAACAAAGAGTTGCGAAGTCAAAAATTTCCGTTTACACGATTGGAAAACCGGGATGTAAATACGATCATTTTCCCCAACCTTACTTCAGGAAATATTGCTTATAAGCTGATGCAGGAAATTGGTGGGGCTGAGGTAGTAGGCCCGATTTTGATGGGCATGAAAAAGCCGATTCATGTTGTGCCAATCGAATGTTCGGTGCGCGAAATCGTAAACATGACGACCATTGCTGTGGTGGATGCACAGTAATCACTTATTCATTCATAATTTTAATCATTTCAGCATAACCTTTCATATTGCAATAATTCTCAAGATAAGCATCGCCCTCAAAGCCGCCTAAAGACTTGATCCTGTTCCAGTCCTGGCAGGCACCTGTTTCGTCTCCAAGTTCATATTTAGCCAATCCTCTTCCCATTAATATACATTTTTCCTTGGGAAGAAGCAGTACGCCCTGATTAAAATTCTTCAGGGCTTTTTTTGGGTTTTCTTTAACATACAGCATTGTGCCGCCCTTTTTATAATACCTTTTTGCCCTTGAAGTAAAATCAGAGGCGTTCTCAAGTTTAAAAACTATCGAAACCTCTTTTTCCATTGGAACCATTTGGTTGTTGTTTAAGCCAGGCAGCCACATTCCGTTTGTAGTTAGCAATGCCCTTATTACTTCCTCATCATAAATGGGATTAACACTGTTAATAACTTTGAAATCGGTTAATTCACCCGATGGATTGACAACAAACTGCACAACTTCTGTTCCTTCATCGATTATTTCAAGTGGCTCAATAATAGGTAGAATATTCCTCTTCAGGTAGTTCTCTAAGGACTCAAAATCTGATTTTTCAATTATTGTTCTTTCAATTCCGGTAAATTTTGGCATTGTCACTCTGACTCCTTTTATTTGATCTTTAAACTCTTTTTTTTCTTGCCCCAAAGTGACGAGCGATAAAATTATACACAGAAGGAATAAAAATATTTTTTTCATGGCGCTATAATTTTAAATTTAATATTCTTTTCCCCGAACTCATTCGAATGACATCACCTCCTTTCTTTTGGTGTAAATTTCTGACAAAAATCTACGCAGTAAATAGCACTTCCGGTGCAAAAAGTTATAATTTTTTGACAACGATTGCGTTTATGTTGCAAAAACTTTAAAAATTTTGATATCGAATTTTTCTGTTCCGGAATTGACTCGAATTGATTACAAAATACAATTGTTTAACCGGGTGGGTCAGGGCAGGTATCAGTTGTTTTTTGCAGAAGATTTTAAAGGGTAAGCGGATAATCCCATTTGTTTGATCATCTTTTTAAACCGGGGTTCATTGTGAAGAATTTTATAATCAGGATCAGTATATATTCTTGGAATATCTGGCACGCGTATTTCAAGTGCTTTTTCAAGCCACTTCAATGATTCTTCTTTTTTCCCGAGTAAAATATTCCATTTTGCCAATCTCGCATTACTCGGACTTTTTTTCTTAAGCTCTAAGTCTATTCCCCATTTCAATATTCCGTTAATTTTTGATTTGTTGTATATTTCGTTCACAGAACCGGCAAGGCTCGCAGTCATGGGATCCATCATCAGAATTTTCCTGAAAGTTTCAACTGCTTTCAAATCTTCACCCTGTTGAAAGTAAATATAGAATCGTCTCCAGTAATTACTGGTGTAGGTTGAATCAATTTCATCCACACTTATACATGCACTCAATGATTCCTTCAATTTTCCCTGATTGTATAAATACAAGGATTTTAGCCCAATCATTAATTTCGAATATGGTTCAAGTGCAAGAGTGGTATTGATTTCTTCAAGCGCTTCTTCGGTTTGTCCTAAAATGTCCAATAATTCTGAATAATATTGATGGGCTGTTGCATAATTGGGATTCAATTCGATGGCAATAAGTAATTCTTTCCGTGCTTTTTTCCATTCCCATTCATCATAGCACAACAGTCCTCCCAGTGTTGCATGCGCCTCACAAAGGTTTTGGTCGATTGCCAATGCTTGCAACACAAATTTTTTAGCCAGTGCAAATCCTTCGTCTCTATCCATCCATCTCCACCAGGTTTGGATGAAGTAGGCATCGGCCAATCCTGCGTAAGCAATTGCATAATCAGGATCTAAAGCGATTGCCTCTTCAAAATATGCGATGCTTTTTTTTAGGCTCTCTTTTGTCCTTTTGCTCCAAAAGAAACGTCCCATCAGGTAACGGTCGTAAGCTTCAGGATTGTGGGTTGAAGTCTTTTCAATCCGTTCAGTTTCTTTGGGTGAAATTACAGCCTGTAGCTCTGATGCTACTTTTTTGGCGATACTGCTCTGGATGACAAAATTATCAATCATTTCCTTTTCGAACTTTTCAGCCCAAATATGTTTATCATGTTTGGCATCAATGAGTTGAATTACAACTTTTGCTTTATCTCCCTGTCGCTGTATGCTCCCTTCAAGAATGTACCGTACGTGTAATTTTTTTGCAATTTCATGTGCATTTATTGTGCTATCCCTGAACTCCTCAACCGAAGCCCTTGAAATTACCCGAAGTTTTTTAATATGGCAAAGGTTATTCAGGATATCTTCCATAATACCATCGGCGAAATATTGATTTTCCGGATTTCCACTCAAATTTTTGAACGGGAGAACTGCAATTGATTTTTCATGTTTATTTAATCTGAGAGTATTAACAGGATTTGGTTCACCGACAGATAAACTATACAAGAAGTAAGTAAGCGCAAATAAAACTAGGAATACCAGGGATACAATGAGAATAGGCCTACGGCTATAGTTCACCCGACGAATTGGGTTGATTCCGAACGATTTTGGTTGATTTTCCAACAGTTTTTTATCATTCGATTCTTCGTTATTTAAAAAACTTCTTTTTTTTACCTCCCCCGGAGGATAACCAAAATAATGATGAAAGCAGCTATTGAAATAGGCAGGACTGTTAAATCCAACTTTGTAAGAAATTTCAGACACAGTTGCCACGTTTTGCTGAAGCATTTCCATCGCTTTTTGCAGCCTTACTTCCCTGATAAACTGACTTACCGACTTTTTTAATGTGCTTTTCAATTTTCGATGCACTTTTGAGCGGCTCATCCCTGATGCCAGCGCTAACTCACGGACACCAAAGTTCTCATCGTCCAGATTTGCATGAATAATTTCAGTGAGCTTCCGGATGATCACCTGATCCATTGAATTTACATCATTCATATCGATGCTATTCAGTAGTAACATTTATACGAAAAAAAAGCCAATAGGTAGTGGATAAAAAATATTTTGGGCAGAAGGGTTACCCGGAAGATTTAATGGATCGTAATATCATGAGCTTCGCCCGAACCTCTCGGGAAACGTATGTT
>DAITNH010000181.1:0-11177 GCA_036834745.1 Prolixibacteraceae bacterium | reverse complement strand
AGCGTTTTCAGGGGGAAGTGAATTTCCAATGGAAGGAGGTGGAACCTCAGTTTCAACGAATATTACCTTCGACAAAAAGACTGGGATTGGTGAAATGGACAGAGAAATGTTTATCAGTATTTTTAAAAGTTATGATTTAGCAACCTACGTGCCAGCAAATATTGATAAAGGGGCTGCTAACACTATAATGCCATGGACAATGTATGCAAAGATGGACACGGTTGATTTAGTAGCTATTTATAATTATTTAAGATCATTACCACCGATTGAGAATATAGTTGTAAAATAAAAACCTTAATCCAGATAAAGGTGCAACAATAATTAAAGAAATGAATATAAAAATAATATTAATCCTCTTTGGTTTTTTATTACGCGCATTGATTTAATAATGGGTTTGTCTATTGCAGAGACGAATCCATTATTAGATATGCAATATGCTCAATAACTATTGCTGCAATCACAAAAAAAAATAAGGATAAAATAGGTGAAGCCAAGGCTTTGAGCGGCATAGGCTTAAATTACTGTGTTTTAAACAATTGTTTTTTCATGAAAATAGGTTATATTTAGAACAAACTGATTAATTATTCGTGCATGAACGATCAAAATTCCATAGATCATGCATTTACCAGAAAGCTGATCGAAATTATTCGCGCAAACCTGGAAAATGAGAATTTTGGGGTAAAAGAATTGACCCGTGAAACGGGTATAAGTAGGTTCAACTTAAACCGGAAGCTCCATTCCATTTGCCACAAAACAATCAACCAGTTTATCCGCGAAGTCAGGCTTGAACGGGCGATGGAAATACTCCGAAAGGAATCGTTAACTGCTTCCGAAGTTGCCTTTAAGGTAGGATTTAGCAGTCCGGCCTATTTTAGTACCTGTTTTTCGGAATATTTCGGCTATCCACCTGGTGAGGTTAAAAAGAGAGCTTTAATCAGTCCTGAAGAAAACGGGGAAGAATATTCAGTGAAGCCAGATTCCGCCAAACAGGAATCGGTGAAAACTGAAACAAAGCCTCCGGAGAGGAAAAAACAAGTCCGGTGGGTTGTTGCATTTGCTACCTTCAGCATTTTGTTTTTCATGGTTATCATTTATTTTTTCAATCCTAAAACCTTTGATAATTTAAATTTTGGTTCCAACAATCGGTTGAAAAATCAGGCCAGATCAATTGCAGTTTTGCCTTTTATTAACGACAGTCATGACCCTGATAATGTCTATTTTATCAATGGGGTAATGGAAGCCATCCTCGATAACCTTTCTAAAATCAAAGATCTGGAAGTCCGGCCAAGGACATCAGTCGAACAGTACCGAAACAATGTGACTAAAACGATACCCCAAATAGCCCGCGAACTGGGGGTAAATTACATTATTGAAGGGAGCGGGCAGAAAGTTGGCGACCAGATTAGTCTCTACATCCAACTTATTGAAACCAGTTCAGACAAACACCTGTTATCGAACCGATATAATTTAAAGTTGGAAGACATCTTTAACCTTCAGAGCGAGGTAGCTTTAAAAGTTGCTTCCGAAATTAAATCGGTTATTACACCGGAAGAGAAAGAATTAATCGAAAAACCTCCCACAACCAGTGTGGCTGCCTGGGAAATGTATTCCAGGGGACTTGAATTGCGCAATATTGCAGATTTGGAAAATAACATTGAAAATGACCGACAGGCTAAAGACTACTTCCAAAGGGCAATTCAGCTCGATTCTACGTATGCGGAACCTTATGTGCAACTTGGGTGGATTTGCTGTTCTTACGATGAATTAGACTCCGCTTTTTTCTATACAGACAAAGCTTTGTATTTTGATCCTAAAAATTCAAATGCATATAGTTTAAGAGGATGGTTATTTTCACAGAAAGTCATGAAAAAAGAAGCAGAAGAAGCTTTAAATCTGGCTATACGATTTAATCCGAATTGCTCTCCGGCTTATGATTTTTTGGCGGATATGTATTACAACAGGGGCGATTCGTACAAGGCAATTATGTACAAGTTAAAGGCAATTAAACTTGAAAGCAATTCGATTGACAAGCGTAATAATTTAATTAGTTTATGGGATAGTTTCAATAACGTAGGCCTGTATGCGGAAGCCCAAAAATATGCTGAAAAACTAATTGCACTTACCGGCGATTCAACTTATTATTATTGGACCTTGCTCCAGATAGATTATAACCTTGGCAATTATAAATCGGTAAATAATTATGCCCATAAAATTTATCGCACAGACTCACTAAATTTAGGCAAACTACTCAGTTTCCACCATTCTTATTTTCTCGGAAATACTTTGATGATTTTAAGAGAATATAAGGAAGCCTACCGGATGGTAGAAAAATACACCGGATCAATGAAAGAGCAAGGGCGAAAAGTTCAACCCAATCACTATTTCGGATACGTTTACCTGCAAAATGGCCGGACAGAGGAGGCAAATTTTCATTTTGAGGGAGCAATTAAGTATAGATTACAACTAATAGAACAGAACAAACCAACGGAAATTTCTCCTCCGAATTTAGGTCTGGCCTTTATTTATGCCGCTCATGGCGAAAAGGCCAAAGCACTGGAACACATGAGAGCCGTTAACAGATGTACTCCATTTTTATATAGATGCGCGCATATTACCGGATTAAAAATCAACCCAATGGTTGACTGCATCCGCAACGAACCCGAATACAAAGAATTTATTAAAAATGCAGAAGTCCGGTACCAGGAAGAACACAACAAGGTTGAAAATTTGCTTCGTACTGAAGGCGTTCTGATCTCTTCAAAGAAATAATCCACGATTTTACATCCCTGAAATTTTGAAAGTCACCCGGGCTTTCTCATTTGACATATACCACTGTTCACGCATTAACTCCGGCTGAGTTTTAACAACCAAATTTGAAAATTAAGAGACTTTCAATAAAAATCGAAATGAATCGACAAAAATTGAAAGCTTTTGATTCAAAAATTGATATGTACCGGCTTGTGTTTTAGCTGAACTTTACCTGAAATAAACTCGCAGAAGTTTTCAGGAAGAATCCGAAAATCCTTTAACAGAGTAGGGAAATTAGAAATGAATATTTATGGTAAAATATTAGTCAGATATCCAACTTTCAGAAAACCAATAAAATCAATACAAATGAAAAAAATTTCAATAGTGTTATTGCTTCTTTTGGCTACATTTTGCTTACATGCCCAGGATTATAGCATTAGTTTTGCAGGAACAGGAGAAAGTGCAAGTGTTGGTTCTGTGACGGTTGAGAACCTTACAAAAGTAACAAGTATAACCCTTAGCGGTACAGAAATACTTCATCTTGTGGGAACAAGTACCGGATTAAATCCGATTACTGGTGATATTGATAAAGCCTTGCATATTTATCCAAATCCCATGACTGAAAACAGCATCGTTGAATTTGTCGCGACTGCCCCTGGCATGACAAACATTGAGCTATTCGACATTACTGGGAAAAGAATTGCTGTAACTCAAAACAGATTAATAATTGCCAGGCATTCCTATGTAATAAGTGGCCTTCAGACCGGAATTTATACCATCAGAATTAATTCAGATACCTATAACTATACCGGCAAATTGGTAAGTAATGGCTCACCTGGCAAAGAAGTAAGAATAAGCTACATTGGCAATAATGCAATTCAAGTTACTGCTCAAAAGTTGAAAAGCGCAACCGCTGAAAAAACAATGCAATACACAAATGGTGACTTGTTAAAAATTACCGGAATCTCTGGCAATTACAGCACTATAATTATGGATGTGCCAACTGCAAGCAAAACGATTACATTCACATTTATAGCGTGCACGGATGCCGACGGGAATAATTATCCCGTTGTTAAAATTGGCGACCAATGGTGGATGGCTGAAAACCTGAAAACCACTTCATACAAGGATGGAAGCCCCATACCGTTGGTACCAGATTATAATACATGGAAAGATTTAAAAACGCCGGGCTACTGCTGGTTTAATAATGATACTTTCTATAAAAATACCTATGGTGCCTTGTATAACTGGCTTACGGTAAATACAGGTAAGCTTGCTCCTACCGGCTGGCATGTACCCTCTGATGCAGAATGGACAGTCCTGACCACTTTTTTAGGGTATGAAGATATTGCGGGTGGAAAAATGAAAGAAACCGGAACAACCCATTGGAAAGCTACTAATACCGGTGCTACAAACTCAAGTGGATTCACAGGCTTGCCCGGGGGTTACCGTGACTACAACGGACATTACAATGATCTCGCTGACCGGGCCGTATTCTGGTCCACATCTGATGCCAATACTGGAGACGCATGGCTCAGGGAACTTCATTACAGCTTTAATTATGTGAACCGCTTCGACTGGTATCAGGTACATGGCTACTCTGTCCGTTGTATTAAAAATGATATCAACTATCCTGCCGAACCGATGGTTACCACCGCTGCTGCAACCAATATCTCTCAAACTGCTGCCACATCAGGAGGTAATGTTACTTCACAAGGCAGTTCGGCAGTTACTGTACGTGGTGTTTGTTGGAGTACTTCATCCGCCCCAACTATTGCCGGTTCGCACACCACCGATGGCACAGGAACAGGCAGTTTTTCCAGCAGTATAACAGGCTTAACTGCCAATACACCCTATTTTGTACGGGCTTATGCAAAAAATAGTGTGGGTACAACTTATGGTAACGAGGTAACCTTCACAACGCCGATAAATCTCAATTCTCCCACGCTAACTACCACAGCTTTAACCAATATTTCTCAGACAACTGCCACATCGGGAGGTAATGTTACTTCACAAGGCAGTTCGGCTGTAACAGCCCGAGGTGTTTGTTGGAGTACTTTATCCGCTCCAACCATTGCCGGTTCTCATACTTCGGATGGCACGGGAACAGGAAGTTTTACCAGCAGTTTAACAGGTTTAACTGCCAATACACCCTATTTTGTAAGGGCTTATGCAACAAATAGTGTGGGTACTTCTTATGGTAACGAGGTTACTTTTACTACTACTGCAAACTTCCCAAATTGTGGAACCGTAATTGATGCTGACGGGAATGTATATCATACAGTAACAATCGGCACTCAATGCTGGATGGTTGAAAACCTGAAAACAACAAAGTACAATGACGGCACCGCTATTCCCCTGGTCACAGACGATACAGCATGGGCAGGTCTTACCACACCCGGTTATTGCTGGTATAACAATGACAAGTTAACTTATGGGAATACTTACGGTGCCTTATATAACTGGTATACCGTAAACACGGGAAAATTATGTCCTGCCGGTTGGCATATACCTTCAGATGCGGAATGGACCACATTGACGACATTTCTTGGGGGTGAAAGTGTCGCAGGAGGGAAAATGAAAGAAGCAGGCACTACCCATTGGGCAAGCCTCAATACCGGAGCCAATAACAGCAGTGGTTTTACAGCTCTTCCGGCTGGCTACCGTGCCAGCGATGGTACATTCAGCGGCATTGGCGACTACGGGTACTGGTGGAGTTCTACCAAGCGCAATACAAGCAATGCCTGGAACCGGGTCTTGTTCTACAATTTCTTCGGTGTAGAGAGGTACAACTACCCCAAGCAGTATGGTTTTTCTGTTCGTTGCGTGAGGGATTGACAATTTGATTATTTGATTTATTTACCGCGAAGCGGTCGAAATTTTTTAAATGGCACAATACAACGAATTCCCTGTATATAAAGCAAGCTGAGTGAAACTTGCAGTTTTTTAGCAATATTAACAAACATTATGAAGCAATTTATTCCTGAAATGGAAGAAATAAAGTGAAAACTAAACACATAAATTATGGTCTGGTCAGGTTTTATACCTTGTTGATTTTACTTTTCTGCACATATGGTTCATCCGCCCAAACCAGGAAACTTGTATGGGCAGATGAATTTAATGGGACGGCGATTGACCGAACTACCTGGAGTTTTGATAGGGGGCCAGCCAATGATTGTGTACATTTTTTTACCGAACGCCCCGAAAACGCCAGGATTGAGAATGGTATCTTACGCATTATCGCTCTCAAGGAATCGTATGAGGGCTTCAATTATACAGCTGCTCTTCTCAAGACGAAAAATGCTGTGTATTGGCGGTATGGGAGAATCGAAGCACGAATAAAGCTACCCGGTACGAAAGGGTTTGTTCCTGCTTTCTGGATGATGCCTGAGGATGATCGGTATGGTTGGTGGCCAAGAAGCGGTGAGATTGATATTATGGAGCATCCTACAAACCAGGTTGATAAGATTTTTGGTACGGTGAATTACGGGACTTTTAATACGATAAGGGATCAGAAAGAACATGACAAGGTCGAAAAATTATTGAGCGAAGAAGGCATCCTGATTTCTTCACAGAAATAATCAATTGTTTTACTTTCCTGAAATTTTGAAAGTCACCCAGGCTTTTTCCATTTGTTTATCCTGCAACCCACACAACTAATCCGGCTATTCATTAACACCTCATATCGAAAATTGCAGACTTTCAATAAAAATCGAAACAAATCGACAAAAATTGAAAGCTTTTGATGCTAAAATTGATATGTACCGGCTGCGGTTTTAGTCGAACTTTATCTGAGTTTAAAAAATCACATTTAGTTGACTGGAGGAATCCGAAAATCCGTTAACAGAGTAGGAAATCAAAAATCAAAAACTATTTATCATGAAAAGAATTATTTATTTAAGCCTGGTAGCATTCCTCATCGTAATGGGATGCTCAGAATCTGATGATTTTCCTGTTAATCAGGATGAAAATCAATTGAAATCTGCCAGAACGGCAACACCTCTTTATGCTTGGGATAACACAAGTGAATTACAAACTGCATTATGGCCTCCGCTAGCATCTTATATTGCTCCTCCCGGTTATCCTGAATATTTTGCCAGCAACTATGATGTGATGGCCCATTTTCAATATTTTAGCCAGGAAGCTGTAACGGGTGCAGTTGTTGAATTTACATTTCCGCACATTATAGATTTTGTTCCGCATATGCTTTACGGTCGAACCTATACTGTTAATAATGTAGATAATATAACAGTGATTTCTTGTACAACAGATTTAGTGGCAGGTTGGAACCCAATGTTTTGTTTTATGGTTAAAGTTGATTGTGGTAAAGGGAATAATGGTTTAACAACTTTTTGGACAGACATGAAGGTAAATGGAGTTTCGGTTAAAGGAACAATTGAAAATAAGGTTTTTGCCTGTAATTAGAGACACTAGCTGCCAATGAAGTGCCGGTGAGGTGTAATGTTGGCGAGTTCTGATATCCATATTTCCGTCCCAGTGTACCCGGTAAGATTAACTTATCGGGTACATTTATTTAGGAAACAAATTTACTTAGTGGTCAATAAAAATTCTTACCCATGCCAAACGTTAAAGAACCAATGTATTACCTCACATTGCCATATTGAATCTCAAAGAATTATTTGTATCTTGTAAAGGAGGAATTCAATCTATTTATACTTTACAAAACTTCATGAAATTCCTGACCCGATCAAATATAATTCCTTTGTTTCAAGGTGTGGCAGATGCTATCCAACCTTATGCCAGATCGAACCAGGTAAGTTTAATATTTAAACCTGAGATTACTGAATTGGTCGTAGAGTATCATCCTGAAATAGTCATTCACGATGTCACGCAACTGTTGTGTAATATCATTGCTTTTACTCCTCAAAATTATCATATTGAAATGAAGCTTCATGAGGTTGTTGTAGATGATGAACCCTACCTGGAAATCGGGATTAAGAATAATGGAGCCAATCTGGCCAGGATCACTGAAATCACGGCTCATATAACGAATAAAGTTAAAGTAACTTCTCTCGCACATAATGAAACCCTTTATCAACTGTATGTTTCGTACAATAAACCTGAGATACAGGAAATCAATATTGATATTTCAAAAATAGATCATCATGGTATTCCGGCCTATTATGCACAAATAAGCAAGAAACTTCGTACACATTTTGCAAATCCGGAAAATCTGGAAAGAGCGGCATCATATAAAAACCAGGCTGATGGAGTTTTTCTTCAAAAAATTAATGCGCTTATCATGTCTAACCTTGAACGGGAAGCTTTTGATCCGGATTGTTTAGGCAAAGGTATGGCGCTCAGCAGAACGCAATTATATAGAAAACTGAAAGCTTTAACTCATCAGCCACCGGCACAATATATTCAATTTGTCCGGTTACAGAAGGCGAAGGAATATCTTCAGAATACCGGATTAAATGTTGGAGAAGTTGTACTAAAAGTCGGATTTGCAAGTCACAGCCATTTTACCCGTGCATTTCACGATCAGTTTGGTTTCAATCCGTCATTTCTTAAAAAAGATAATCCTGAAAATGGAACGTAGGATCAATTTTTTAGTACAAAGAGGCTAACACATAAGAGTCATTTAATCATATCTTTACAATAAAAAATCATGGACACACTTCAAAAGAATAAACAATTCGTTCTGGAATATTTTAACGCAATAAGCGGTGTGAAAAAGACCGGGGAGTTAATTGACCGGTATATGAACGATGATGAACTCAAAAATCACATTATATTTTTTGACACCATTTTCCCCAATTATGAATTATTGGCAGATGAAGTAACTGCCGAGGGAAACCGTGTTATCGTTTTAGCCCGGCTAAGGGGAAAACACGAGGGTGAAATGAATGAAATTCCTCCTACTTATAAAATGGTCGATTTTCCGTTTGCCATAGGTTATATCATGGATAAGGGAATTATTGTTGATCATTGGATGATAGCAGATCAAGTTGCTTTAATGGAACAATTGGGCGTAAATCAATAATTGAGTGTTGATAAATAAAGTCTCATAACGCTTTAGATTTCTCAAACAAGTAGGTTTTACAGGGAAATTTTAAACCATTCCCAAAGTACTCAAATCTTGAGTGTGAAATTGTTATGTCAAAAAAAGAGGTGAAATAATCTGATTTTCAATATCATTTTCTAAACTTAATCACATTCAAAATGGAAACAACAACTATTTTGGTAGCAGGAGCTACAGGATTATTAGGCAATGAAATTTGCCGCTTGCTTAGGGCAAAAAATCTATCCGTAAAAGCAATGGTCAGAACAACCTCTGATCCGGTTAAAACTGAACAACTCACTAAACTTGGTGTTCAGCTTGTTCAGGCTGATCTCCGAAACAAGGAGACTTTATCCAAGGCGCTTCAGGGTGTAAAATCCGTTATTGTAAGTGTTTCCTCTATGCCATTTTCATACAAACCAGGCGAAAACGATATTCAATCGGTGGATGAAGATGGAATTATCAACCTGATTGATGCATCAAAATCGGCAGGAGTAAACCATTTTATCTATACTTCCTTCTCCAAAAACCTGGATCTGGATTTTCCATTGCGCAATGCCAAAAGAAAGGTAGAAAGGCACCTTCAGAAAAGTGGACTTACTTACACAATCCTGCGTCCGGGTTGTTTTATGGAACTTTGGCTTACCGCCGCAGTTGGATTTGATGCCCCCAACGGAAACGTAAACACTTGTGGAACCGGAGCAAATCCTCTGGCCTACATTTCGTTTAAAGATGTTGCAAAATTTGCTGTTGAGAGTATTTCCAATCCGGCTGCAAAGAACGCGGTACTTGAACTTGGAGGACCTCAGAACCTTTCTCAACTGGATGCAGTGAAAATTTTCGAAGAAGCTCTGGACAAGAAAATTGAGGTTGGACAGATGCCGGTTGATGCGATTCAGTCACAGCTTAATGACGCTGATG
Source organism: Prolixibacteraceae bacterium (assembly GCA_036834745.1). GTDB lineage: Bacteria > Bacteroidota > Bacteroidia > Bacteroidales > Prolixibacteraceae > Aquipluma. The sequence goes on along the minus strand of DAITNH010000181.1, from coordinate 1,483 downwards.
ACCCTATGCAGAAATCATTTTCCGGACTGATGTTGTGTGTCGCTAATGGTGATCGCATCGACATGAATGAAATCCTGGGCAAGTTTCCGGTTGAATTAACTTCGGTGAAAGAATTTGCAAACTCGTTTGTATAATCTTTTATCTGCTTTATAGCTTTTCACTTCTCTCAAAATGCCTGGTATTTCGATATTTAAATTAAACTCTTAAAATCCCATTATCATGAAATTATATCTCATTTATTGCTTGCTGATTGCATTCATCATTGGTGGTTGTAATCAGCCGAAAAATTCAAAAATTGAAGGAGCATGGAAACTTGTTCAATATCAAACTATTAATGGCGATTCAGTTATTAATGAATTCCCTGGTAAGAGAGATTTAGATGTAACTAAAATTTGGTCAGGAAATCACATGGTGGTTGTCGGCAGAGATAAATGTGATACAATTGTAGTGGATTGGTATGGTCTTGGAACATACAAACTGGATGGGAATAAGTATGAAGAAAATGTAGAGATTCTTTTTTACAAGCCTTGGGAAGGCAAAACGATCAAAATGTTAAAGGAAATGAAGAATGATACTCTTATCCTGACTTATCCTGTGGATGATAAAGGTCAAATGGATAAAGATTGGGCATGGATTGAAAAATATGTAATGCTTTAATCCTGATGCATTTGAACAAGAATCAATACTTAAGAATAAGCTGCTACTTTGTATCATGTGGGAACTGCATAACCAAAAAGTATCAGATAGGTTCCAAATGCCTTGTTCAAGGAGGAATCCGAAAATCCTTTCCACTGTACTATGCAATATGAAAATGGTGTATTATTATTTATGAATATGACTTTTCATGGATCTCTCTTATTTGACTGAAGAACCCTGGGTTGTACTTAACAAAGCTCAGTGCGAATAAAGTGCAGATAAGGAATAAAAAAGGTACCTTCTCATATTCCATATTTCCATCCCAGTGCACCCGGTAAGTAAATCTTATCGGGTGCTTAAATAAATTGCACATTTATTTGACATGAAGAACAATCCAAACCTGAGTTTCCTGGCTCAGGATTTTTTTATTTGTAAAAATCTTCCCGTTCAGTAGTTGCCACCTCAAATAAAAATTCGCCAATTTTTTCAGTGAGCAGTTTGAAGAATTGTTCTCCTTTTTCGACGGTTGCTTTGGCCGGATTGCCGATTCCGGTATCCTTTGTAACACTTGTCCAGCGGCGTTCGGCCCAGCCCCAGCCTTCGTGCATGGCGCTGAATTTATATCTTTTTGCAGCGCCGTCGCCAGCTTCCGAAAGTGGCAATACCCATTCCGGTTTCAGGTACAACATCAGGCTGGTTTCCACTTCACCGGCATGTTCACCTAAATCTTCAAAAATGGTATTGGCATCTTTCACTTTGTACCAGTTCACTTCCGAAAGAAACATTTTCGGATATTTCAGTCCCAGTTCCCGCAACATTTGCCTGAAATCGTTGCCTCCATGACTGT
>DAITNH010000180.1:0-11188 GCA_036834745.1 Prolixibacteraceae bacterium | reverse complement strand
CATTTTTGAATGATTTTTCTGTTAGTTTATAGGAAAGGCTGCAAGTTGGGTTAACTGAATTTCAAGATTCCAGGGATCACTCCAAACAGGCACCATACGGCCCCGATGGTACAAGTGGCGGGTTTGAGGTGAAACTTATGCCAAGGACGATCGATTATATTTTTATTAAAGGGAGGGTAGCGGTTCAAAGGCAAGGAGTTTTAACAGATTCTTTCGGTCTTTACTATCCATCTGATCATCTTCCTGTCCTGGCGGAAGTTCAGATCGACTAAAAGTTTGTTTTACTATCTGAAGTTTTTGAAAGCTCCAAATAAGGTTTATCTTAAATGGAGCTTCTTCATTAAATAATATACCAACACAATCAACATGAACCTGAACAACGATGTTCCTTACCTTCGTTATTCCGATGTTATTTTGATGAAAGCTGAGGCTATTGCACTTATCGCAGAATTTTACCGATTCCGACAGATGCTACCAAATTAAATCCGCTATTGGTGCAGAATCCAGGCTATTAATTTGCAGAATAGATCTGTAGCAAAATTATTTTATGCTACCCATGCGAGGGGGAAGAAGGTTCAAAACTTCTTCCCCTTTTGGTTCTGGGTTAAGCCTCCTGATTCGTAGAAAAAAAGTATTGGCTAAAATTTAATGACATATATTTTAGTCATTACTCAGTTGATTGCTACATTTGTTTCTTCTGAAATAACAAAACCTATGGAATCAAAGCTTATCACATTAGCAGTAACGGCCCTGATGGGTATTTCAGGCCTGACAGCCCAGCAAAAACCAAACATTGTTTATATTCTGGCCGATGATTTGGGCTACGGCGACCTGAGTTGTTACGGTCAGAAACGGTTTCAGACACCCAACATTGACAAACTTGCCAGTCAGGGAATGTTGTTTACGCAGCATTATGCCGGATGCACTGTTTGCGCGCCTTCGCGATCATCGCTTATGACAGGCCAAACCTCCGGGCACACGCCCATTCGGGGGAATATGTCATGGGAGCCCGAAGGTCAATACCCGATTGCTGCCGAAACTTATACAATGGCCGAAATGCTGAAAGAAGCTGGTTATATAACCGGCGCTTTTGGAAAATGGGGACTAGGTTCTCCCGGCTCCGAAGGCGATCCGAATAATCAGGGATTCGACGAATTTTACGGGTACAATTGCCAATCGTTGGCGCACAATTATTACCCCGGTCATTTGTGGGACAATCAAGCCAAAATAATTCTGAAAGGCAATTCCGGTGATCAATTTGGAGAATATGCGCCGGAAATGATTCACCAACGGGCGCTTCAGTTCATCGAAAAAAATAAGAACAAGCCGTTTTTCCTGTTTTATCCGAACACCATTCCACATGCAGAATTGCTTCTTCCTGAAGAAAACCTGAAAGCATTTAGGGGAAAACTTTTACCTGAAAAGGAATTTAAAGGAGCTGAGCCTGGAAGCAAAAACTTCAGGAACGGTTCCTACGGTACACAACCTGAATCTCATGCAGCTTTTGCAGCAATGGTTGCTTTGCTCGATCAGCAGGTGGGAGAAGTAGTTGCTAAACTGAAAGAGCTTGGGCTTGAAAAGAACACGATTGTCATTTTCACATCCGACAATGGTCCGCACCTGGAAGGTGGCGCCGATCCTGATTATTTCGATAGCAACGGCCCGCTGAAAGGCTACAAACGCGATTTGTACGAAGGTGGAATCCGTGTTCCGATGATTGCCTGCTGGGCTGATAAAATTACCGCCGGATCGAAAAGTGAACATGTTTCGGCTTTCTGGGATGTGATGCCAACGGTGGCCGAACTTGCCGGAGTTAAGTCTCCGCAGAAAATTGATGGAATCTCTTTTCTTCCGACTCTTTTAGGAAAATCCGGTCAGAAAGTACACAAAAGTATGTACTGGGAATTTCATGAACAGAAAGGCCGTCAGGCAGTTCGCATGGGTGACTGGAAACTTATTCGTTACAATGTTTCAATTCCTGAAAAAGCCACCACCGAATTGTACAACCTGAAAACCGACCTTGGCGAAGAAAACAATGTTGCTGCAGAAAATCCAAAAGTGGTTAAGCAAATGCTCGAAATAATGAAAAACTCACGGACTCCTTCGGATGTTTTCATTTTCGGGGCGGAGAATAAAAACAAATGAAGATGGAAGTTTGTATTAAAAATCTGAACCTTAACCGAATAAAATGAAACCTACGCAGCAATTTATAAAACTATTTACTCTTGTACTGATACTGATTGTATTTAGTTCAGGAAGAAAAAAATCATCGTTTACGTTGGTTTTATTACCCGATACCCAAACCTATACAGAAAATTATCCTGAAATTTTCAAGTCGCAGACAAGATGGATTGCCGAAAATGCAAAGGATATTTCTTTTGTCCTTCATCAGGGCGATATTACTGATGACAATAATGAATCACAGTGGAATATTGCAGCCGAATCATTTAACCAGATGGACGGGAAAGTTCCTTATACATTTGTTCCCGGCAACCATGATACAAGTGATGGTGGAAATGCAGTTGACCGTAATAATTCGATGCTGAACAAATTTTTACCTTACAGCAAGTACAGTAAATTACCAAACTTCGGTGGAGCTTTTGTTACAGGCGATATGACCAATACCTGGCATACCTTTAAAGCAGGTGGATACAATTGGTTAATTCTTTCACTCGAATTTGGCCCGCGAAACAAAGTTCTCGATTGGGCGGCCGGTATTGTCGAAAAACATCCAAAGCATAAAGTGATTATTAATACACATGCCTATATGTATTCCGATGACACCCTCATGGGCGAAGGGAAAGGGCATAAATGGCTGCCTCAGAATTACGGAGTTGGCAAAGCTGTGGGAGAAGATGCAGTGAACAATGGCGAGCAGATTTGGGAAAAACTAATAAGCAAATACCCGAATATTCTGTTCGTGTTCAGTGGTCATGTTTTGAATGACGGTGTTGGAACGCTTGCAAGTGAAGGCAAGCATGGAAACAAGGTTTATCAGATGTTGGCCAATTACCAGGGTGGGGTTGAAGGCACCGAAAAGGGGGGAAACGGTTTTCTTCGCTTAATCCAGATTGATCCTGAAAATTCTACGATATCGGTAAAAACCTACTCTCCTTACGTGGACAAATACAAAACAGAACCCGATCAGCAATTTACTTTCGAAAAGGTGAAATTCTAAAAAATATATCTTTACAAAAACAGAGAATATGATTTTAGAATTACAAAGAAAACCGGACTTGCTCAAATTAATGAAGCATTGAAGAAAATTAAGCCGGGAAAAAAGTTCAATGCAAAAAAACATTGCGGAAAGGTAAAATGGGATGTTGATGGTGTAACTTATCAAAAGGAATTACGGGATGAGTGGAATTAGTGAAAAGTCGAATTTGCAAAAAATTACAAGCCAAGAACTAGAAAGCCATATTAAATCAAGAAAAAGAATAGAGAATCTTGATATTTTAGGGGATGTCGTTATTATTAACTCAATCACCGATACTCTCGATTTTTTTAATTGTAAATTCTCATCCCTATCTATTTATATTGAATTGGAAGGGCTAGCTATTTATAATTGTGATTTTGAAAGGATTGTTATAGAACGAGACATTCTCGTTTTCAAAAGCATATTCTTAAATACGAATAATTATCCTCCATTAAATTTTCATGCGTACTGATTTCAGATTGAATCTCTTCCGTCGTTAAATTAATGATAGAAGGCACATTGAAATTCTGCCAAAAGCCATCAGTACAAAGGATCAGAACATCTTCATTCATTAGAGATAACTCAATGATTTCCGGCACTTCTTCCATTGGGATTCCGGAGAGGGACCTGGTAACAATATTCCCATAACGTTCAATTTCTTTAGCAGAAACAGTTCCTTTTTTCTTCATTTCATTTATGAGCGAGTGATCTTCTGATTGGAAAAGAATCTCACTATTCCGAAAATGATAGATTCGGACATCCCCTACCCAGAAAAGATAGGCTATACTTCTTTCAATCAGTGCTCCTGCAATGGTTGTACCCATTTTAACTGCAAGTTCTTGCCGCATTTCATTGATATTTTTATTGGCAATATTCAATGAATCAGATAGCACCTGTTTTATTTCTGATTTCCCATAGTTCACCGTTAAGTATTCTGCGATAGATTCGCAGGCCAAAGAGGAAGCGATTTCACCATAAGAATATCCTCCCATTCCATCAGCAACGAGAAATAATGAACAATCAGGCGAGATCTGCCGGCTCAGGGTATAGTCTTCGTTGTTTTCTCTTTTCCCTTTGGCAGAAAATGAATTTACCTCCATTATCAAATTGCTTTTACAGTTTTATTTTAATGCAAGAAAATTTCTTAGTTGGATCCATGATTATTCGGCATTGGGATGATTTTCTATGAGTTCGTTAATTATAACAGCAAAACCACCGTGGACCTCTTCATAAGTCAAGCCATAATGAGTCTCAAGAATTTGATTAATCAGTAAGCTTTCTTCCGCAGATTCTACTTGTTCTTTTAAAATGGATATGAATTCATCGAGTATTTCCGGACTCGAAATAAGAATTTCTTTTGCATCGCGACCTAATAAGGTTGCACCTGCAATATATGTTGAGAAATCATCAACCTCATAAATATCGTAGTTCTCGTTTGCAGCTCTTAGTTCGTTTATTTCAAGGTAGTTGGAAATGATAAAAGCAATATCTTCGGCATCTTTGTTTGTTTCAATTTTTCTATCGCGCCATGCGGATAATTTCAATAGAAAGATTCCGGGTAATGAGGCAACATAAATTGTGAAACTGTTGTCAATCTCCACTTCAAGTGTATTCCTGGCGATCTCAGAAAATCCTATGACCGACATGGCATGTGTTTCCTCCGGGGGCCAGTAAATGTTGTTATCTGCTTTGGCTACTTCTGCAAAAGGTACAACATCAACCATGAAGATTCTCTGAAATAAAAATCGTTGTTTCTGGCTGGAAGACTTTTGAAATCCCTCAATACATTCAATTCCTTTAGAAATTTCGTCGAATTTATCCCAATCGGGGATGGCTATCGCTATATCCAGATCATCCGTTTTTCGCCCTGGTTGCTGACTATGGATACCGGATATAATGATATCGCGGGCTGTTGCTCCTATAACAAAGAATTCCGAATCAATTGATGCGAAGAAATGTGTCAGTTTTTCAAGAAGCTCCTTTAGCAAAGGATTATTAAAATTTTTGCTTGATATACTGTAGCTCATTGTTTAAAATCATATTTGCGGTTTCTATATTCCGATCACTGCCACTGCTCATCAGATCGGCATAGATAAGAACAGGAGGAATTCCATTGTAAATTTCAGGGGACCAGAATAAATCCAGCAATTCAACTTTACCATTGTCATCAGGTACCAGCCCAATTTCTTTAAAGCTTTGCCAATTACGGTCGGTATAAATCGTAAACTTCCCAGGATGTAAATAACTGTTTAGCAAATGGGCGCCAGGTTCACCTCCCCAATATGCAAGTCCGGCTGATTGATTCAGATCCATATCCTTCCATTTCTGATAACTTTCAGGATTTACAAAGCGCATCTGCTTCTTTAATAATCTCGGCCTTAATGTGTCGTGATAGGCTGTAATCCAACGAGCTAAAAGCTCCTTGATGTTTTTCAGTTTCCTGGTTTGTTTTGTTTTAAGGATGAAATTCAAGTCTGTCAATTCCTGCATAATGATCCCCACAGAACCCAACGAAATATCAGCTAATTCAGCAAGATTACGGTAAGTAAGCTGAGTTTTCTGCGGATCAACCAAAAATAATAAGATCAGTTTAATACCTGATTCCTGAAAAGCCCGTGTTTGGGCAACTCTTTCGGCCTTTGCCATTTTCTTTCCTTCAATTAGCAGCATCAGATTATTTTGCCGAATGCTGCAATTACCGGCTACATCCAAATAATTCACTCCTTCGGCAACATACTCTTTCGCTATCTCGACAGGGATATATTTTGTTATTAAGATTACCGGAAGGTTAGTCTCCCGCGAAATGTTCTTTAACTCCATGAGAGTAATTCCTTTATTGCCTTTCGTAACTGTGGATTTTGTTTCGATCACGAATTTTTCATTGGCAATTTTAAAAAATGCATCACCTTGAATACTGCCGTCTTCTAAATCAGCTATTATGCCAGTGAACTTCGACAAGCTACTAATCGCTTCATTAATAATATCTTTATTCCCTTTCATAAGCAAGAATGTTCATTATATTTGTCTGTTCATTTTAAATGAACAGACAAATATAATGAACACAAACAAGTAATAAAAGTGTTCTGACAAATTTTTTTGATGAATTAATGGTTCACTTGTTCATTTTATAGGCTTGTTCGTTTTAAATGAACACTGAAAATGAATGAACAAAAAGGCTGATTTTTATACTTCATTAATCTTGTATATTTCTACAGGATAGCGTATTAAAAAAATAATAAATTTTATTCGATAAAATTGACACTGTAAGATTCGTGGAAGTTGAAGTTTAATACGATTCATCGTCAAATCCATTAAAAGGAATATCATCATCCGGATCATGATCAAACGGACCAACACCCGGAGGATTGAACAGCCCCCAGCGGTCGGTGATGTAATCCCATTTGTCAAATCCAGCTACCCAATCAATAAACAGCAAGCGGTATTCCTCAATCAAATCCCTAACAATCTGAAAATATTCCACATGCTCAAAACCAAACATTTCGAGGGAGTGATTTTGGATCATCAGTTCCCGGGCAGCTTTTCGTATAATGGCAGCGCATTCCATTCTGATATCATATATTTGACCACCTTCAGCACCAGCCACTTTAACGGTTAACAGCATGGCATCCTCCAGCATTATACTTTTCACATGCCCCAACATTTCATCATCATCCGGTATGAGTTCACAAATCTGATGAACCACTTCATAAATTTCCCATCCCTTTTTATAAATGGGTAGATCTTTGGGATCTACTTTTTCGTTTTCGTCGTCAAACATGACTACTTTTTGTTATTGTGTTAATGGTCATATCCATAATTTAATTGATTCTGGTATTATTTCACTCCCATAAAAAAAGCTTTTGAATACTCTTTATATTCTTCATATTCTTCATGTTAAAATGGTAGTTATAGTTTGGGCGCATATTTTTTATTTATTGTTGTTGGAATTCAGTCATAAAAAGATTCTCTCTCTTGAAACTCCAAGGTACACACCTCAATGTTATTTGATCGTCATACTGAAAGAGCAATTCTTTTGTAAATGTCTCACATTCCGGATAAATCAATATCAAATCATTTGATTCGTATTTTTTGCCGTAGGCATACAACTGATACATGTCTGCCTGAGTAATCAGGTAGTTTTTGCCTGATAAATTATGGTCGATTATTTTCCATTTTGTATCAGCAACTATCAATACTTCACTTGTCCTAACCACGAGATCTGGTCTGATTCTGAATTTGTTTTGTTTCAGCAAGAGATCGGTTAACAGGAAGTGCTGACGATCCTGGGTGGTTATTTTTAATTCAGGATATTGCTTTTTGAGTTTGTGGGCAACATACGATTCAAAAAGTACTTCCATCGGAAATAGGATGGCTGTGTTCAGGTTCTTCCCTTTGTAGCTTGTGAATGATTTTCCTTCCAGAAAAAGTCTTGCCCAGGTTAAGGCCGTGTCGTAATAATTGAATAACCTGCTGTGTCCATTCAATTTTGCCAGGTCTGAAGCAATGTTTTTCGAATGATCAACCTCTTCAAAAATCGTTAATAAAGCAATAATCTGGCTTTTGTTTTTTGTTGACTTGCTTTTCTTGCCAACATAGATTAGCGCTGATTTTAGTATTCTGTTTTGCGGAATATTAGCTTTAAACTCATCATACCGTACAAAAAAACGATCAGCCCGGGTGACGTTCTGTTTGATTTGCTCGCTAAAAAGTAAGCGACCTTTTAAGAACTTCTGATTCTCTTCCGAGTTGGCATAAAAATGTTTGATTCCTCTTGTAAGGATACTTTCCACCTCTTTTAAAAACATTGAGATGAAAATTTCCAGAATAGGCATTCGGTTTGCATTGATATGAGCCTTATCAATGGTTTTAAAAGGTGAATTATGCAGTGTCCGAAGCATCGAAAGCAAAATGGACCGGCTTTCATTGATCGCCGTGATGGTGTCATCTTTTTGTACGGTATATATTTTTGGCAAAATCTCAATAGTCGTTCCATTTCGGGTTTCAATTACGCCAACGAAGTTTTTTACCCGTATAAAATCTTTCCCTTTTTGTCGGTGATACGAAAAGGCTGATTCAATTTCAGTTGCAGTATCGCTATTTTCTGCAACAAAACACTTCAGGTTTTCAAACGATTTCGGTTCAAGATAAATCGCCTGCACCGAATCTTCACACTCCTGAAAATCCTTTGCATTCCAGATGGTTCCGTATTCACATATTTGTTTTACGTTTTTCACCCGAGGTTATTTAGTTGCCGATGGTCGTTCATAAATATGAATAAAACTTTCAGCCGGAATAAGGTTAAAGTTCCCGGAAACCAAATTGTTATTGATTTCATAGATGGTTTCATCTTCATAATCATCCAGATCTAAACCAAACAACTTCTTTTCATCTTCTTGTGTATATTTCTTTCTGATACGGACGAATTTCTGTTCCTCAGATTTTCCCCATTGTTTGATGTCACCTAAAACCAACTGCAACTTTTCCCAGTCTTTGTAGAAATACTCCTGAAGAAGGGGAATAATTTTATCCCGGAATGCCATGCAAATATCAGATTTGCTCGTGCAATTGATTAAATAAGAATGACCAATGGTGTGATCGCGGTCTAACAAGAACTCGATTCGTTCATTTACAACTGAAAGAAGTCGTTGCAAATTTATGCCTTCAATGTCCGCATTTAATTTTGATGGATCTGGCATCAGTTCTTTAAATGAAAATCGACGGCGTAAAGCGGTATCAAGCAACGCTATGCTTCGGTCAGCGGTGTTCATGGTGCCAATAATCCACAAATTGGAAGGAACTGTAAATGTCGATTTTGAATAGGGTAGAATTGTTTCTACCTTATCACGCTTGTCGGCTTCAATCAGGGTAATTAACTCACCAAATATTTTCGAAATATTTCCACGGTTAATCTCGTCAATAAAAATCGCATATGGATTCCCAGAATCTTTTCTTGCTTTTTCACACATCGTAAAGAATACACCTGGTTCGAGTTTATAGCGAATTTCTTCTTCATTATTCAGATCAGGCTTGATCCCTTCAACAAATTCTTCATAACTGAATGATTGATGGAACGTCACCATTTCGTATCGTTGGATATCCTGTGTGTTAGGTTTGTAGTTTTTCCAACTCTTCCATTTATCCACTAAATCCGGAAGTATTTCTTCTGTTTTTAATTTATCGATTGACCAAAAGGAATTAAAATCCTTTTCAAATACCTGAATTTCACTTCGTTTTGTAACATTAACATTTGGGCATTCCGCTTTTGTATAGTATTGGAGCCAATACCAAATGGTATTTCTCGGTTTGGTGTTTTTTGACTGATTTATTTTTTCAACCATTAGAGGATGTTGAGCCAATTCGTTAACTCTTGTCGACTTGAGGTCATACATACAAATAACAATTACCTCCCACCACTTCAGATCAGAAACTAATTCATAAACGAATATCTCCTTTGACTTACCCTTTGATTTGTCAGTAAACTTTTTAAAATATTCATTAATCAAAGTATAGGTTTTGCCGGTTCCCGGGGGGCCATATAGAATTAGATTTTTTGGAATATCTAGTTCTACTTTGAATGCTGAAACGTTATCTTCTATGGTATTAATTGCATGTGAATTCGTTCCATTGGATCCACCGGGTTCTGGCACTGGAAATGTCATTTGAAGTATTTTTTCACGATATACTTTGTCAAAAACTGCTTTTCGGTAAGCTGGATTATCACTTTTCAAATAACCCGATTTACTACCATAGTTGAGCTCCTTTTTTGCAGATTGAACCCATGCTTCCCATATATCTGGAGAAATTGTTGAACTCTTTTTGAATTGCACCCATACTGGTGGATCAGTTTCACCTTTCAATGCATCATAAGATCCAATTTTCAGGATATTTTCATTGCCGTCTAATGTGGGTTTTAATGACCGTGGCAGAATTAGAGAAAAAAAATCTTTTTCAGTATGAAGAATGTATCGCTGATTCAATGTAACAGCTAAAAAAGCAGAATTATTTGGGGTTGCAAAAACAAAATGGGAATCATCAGGTTTAACCTGCAATGACGTTGTAATGAATTCAGCTTTTGAAAAATGTTCTTCGACCTTCTCCCTGTTATTTATTTTTCTGATCCGATTGATCAAGGCTGTTTCGTCATTCTCAGGCTCTGAATTCAATCGCGAGCTAATCCAAATAAAGTCCTGTGCTAATAATGTAAAATGAGCCAGTTGGGAGATTTCAACAGGAAGATTATTCTCAAATTGTGTTTTATATTCCTGGTTAAGTATCAATAATTCTCTTAATTCACTAATCAAGTCAAAATATCTGACTAAATGTTGGGTATCAGGCAACTTGATATCCATTCTTTTGACAAATTCACCTATTTTCTTAGCTTTATATGGGCAATATTTTTCAGGATACCTCATGAATAAATACACTGAAATAGTCCCGTCGTCCTGATAATCGTTAAGGTTTTTGCCCGGTTCCAGTTCTTTAATTTTGGCTTTCCCAAATATTTTAAAATCTTTTATTCGATCGGAAAGGTCTTGCGTTTCATCAAATAGGTTTTCAAATGCTGACTTTGTCTCTAACGGATATGATTCAGCAAAACGAGTAATCATCTTATAGGCAAAATAATAGCTACTTGTTAGTAAATTCTTTGCTAAAGACAAAGCATCCCTGAGCATAACCGGAAAATTCTCAGCTTCCAGATCGAAGGTTTTCTGAAAGTGTATTAATGCTTTCCATTTATAAACTTCATCATAATCCGGCTTTTTTATCTCTTCAAGGTATAAAGGAATCAGGGCTTCTATCTGTTTCGAATTTTCGGCATTCAATATCATTGGTTTAGTTTTATAAAATTTTTGACTGGTTTTTTGATGGTGAAATTATTGTCTATTGGCTTTACCCAAAACTCCTCCACGCATTATCATTCACCTGATCGATGATCCGAACAATTTTTCCTACCATCATATCGTCAAATACTCCGTTGATTCCCTGATCGTT
>DAITNH010000179.1:8090-11231 GCA_036834745.1 Prolixibacteraceae bacterium | reverse complement strand
TTGCAATGATTGTTGATTTCGATTTGAAAACAATGTTTTTACTGCTCACAAAGTCAAATGCCTGAACTCCTGCACAAACCTGATTGCTGACCAGAAGTTCGACCACCGTGGTATATTCAAATGCCTGTATGTTTTTTTGTTCCTGAACTTTTTTCAGCATGAACATTGTCAGACCTTTTCCGGTTGCATCGCCACCTGCATGAAGAATCCTGCGAAAGCTGTGCCCGCCTTCAAGTCCCTGAACAAAGTGTCCGTTTTCCTTGTCGAACTGCATTCCGAGACGAATCAGTTCCAAAACACATTCCTGCCCTTCAGTAACCAGAATTTTAACTGCATCGAGGTCGCAAAGATCACGGCCGGCAACCAACGTATCCTGAATATGTGATTCAAAGGAATCGTTTTCGTCGGTCACAACTGCAATACCGCCTTGTGCATAATATGAATTGCTGATGTCGAGTTGGGATTTTGTAATGATGGCAACACTACCTTTTTTTGAGGCATGAAAAGCCGCAGTCAGGCCAGCCAAACCGCTTCCAACGATAATGGTGTCAAACTCTTTAATTTCAATGGAATTCGAATGTGCCATCTGAGAATTTTTCTTTCGAGGGCGCAAAGGTATAAAAACTGAGCAACAGGAGTATGTGATTCAGTTTTTTTTAATTTCGAGCATAAAACCGCTGCCGTGAATGTTTCGGATTTCAACAGATGGATCTTCAGCAAAGAGTTTTCGGATTTTGGTGAGATAAACATCCATGCTTCGGGCGGTAAAATATCCATCGTCGCCCCATATTTTTTTGAGGGCCGTTTCGCGGGGCAATAATTCATTTTGATTGTCGCACAGCATTTTAAGTAATTCGGCTTCTTTCGGCGATAGCTTCTGTTTCGAACCTTCGCGTTCAACGGTGCGGAGTTTAAAATCGAATTGATAGCTGCCGATCTGATAAAAGTCTGACTCTTTTGTTTGAATGCCTGACTGCCTTTTCAGGATGGCTTTGAGTTTAAAAATCAAGACTTCGGTGTCGAATGGTTTGGTAATGTAATCGTCGGCGCCAATCCTGTAACCTTTTAATACATCATCGCGAAGGTTTTTTGCTGTAAGAAAAAGTATCGGAATTCCTGCATTTATTTTCCTGATTTCAGTACCAATGGTAAACCCGTCAACATTGGGCAACATCACGTCCAGAATGCAGATGTCAAAACTGGATTTTGTGAATTTTGAAAGGGCATGTTGGCCATCGTCCACCCAGTCCACCTCGAAATCACTTATTTCAAGGTATGATTTTAACACAGCCCCGAAACTGAGATCGTCTTCAACTAAAAATATGCGTGATTTTGTCGTCATTTTATTCGCGGATAAATGGGATAAATACTTCAAATCTACTACCTTTTCCGGGTTCGCTGTGTACGCTGATGCTTCCGCGATTGGCTTCAATGACTGCTTTCACGTAGCTCAATCCCAATCCGAAGCCTTTCACGTTGTGAATATTTCCGCTGGTTTGCCGGTAGAAACGCTCGAAGATACGGCTTTGCACTGCTTTTGTCATGCCAATTCCTCTGTCTTCAACCACGATCAGCACTCCTTTTCCGTTATTTCTGGTTGAGATTTTTATTTCAGGAGCTTCAGTTGAGTATTTATTGGCATTGTCGAGCAGGTTGTAAATGAGGTTGGCAAAGTGGTTTGAATCACTAGTCGCTACCGGATTAGCAGCCTTTAGTTCACTGGTGACCGAACCACCTTTTTTCTCTACCTGAAGCACAATACTTTCGATGGCGTCTTCAATCACTTCGTGTAAATTAAGGACTTTCCAATTAAATTCGAAATCTTTCTTTTCGAGCCGCGCAATGGTCAGAATGTCTTCAACCTGTTGGTTCATCCGTGCATTTTCTTTTTTAATCATTTCAGTATAAAACCTGATGCGCTCCGGATTATCAATGATTTTTTGATTTGTAATAGAATCGGCGGCCACCGAAATTGTTGCAATTGGCGTTTTAAATTCGTGGGTCATGTTATTAATGAAATCAGATTTCATCTCTGATATTTTCTTTTGCTTCAGGATAAAATAAATGCTGACTCCGAATGTGACCAATACAATGATGGAGAAAAACAGCGAAACGAGTAACAACCAAATCAGGGTTTTGTATATAAACGATTCTTTTTCAGGAAAATATACCGAGAGAAGTGCGTTTTTCTGAAAAATGCCGTTTGGGTAAAGGTTGACTTTGTATTTGCTGTTGTTCAGGAGCAAAGTATCGGCAGTTGCAGATTTACCGGAAAAGATTGAATCTTTGATAATGCCGAGTTCGAAGGGGATTGGAATGTTTCTGTTTTCGAGTTCCTTTTTTAATACTTTGTTCACCCGTTCGATCGGAACATCTTCTTCCCAGGTCGAAATTTCCTGAACAACTTTATTGGCAACCCGTTTCAGTTTGCGGGTTTTAAATTCCATTTGCTGGTTCAGTTTCCGTGCTGAATCATTCAACGAACCGAATTGCACCATCAACGAATCAATCCGGCTGATTCCTTTTGCGTAAACTGAATCAAGGTTTCTGGCAAGGCTGTCGGTTTCGATGAAAACAAAATTTTCTTCTCCTGAATTAATACTGTCGCCATTTGTAGTGATTTGATATTGAAAGCCTTTTCTGTTTTTTGCCGCTTTTACGATCATTTCAATTTGCCGCTCCGATGGTTTTGGAGGTCTTCCGGGACTGACAGACCGTTTGTGGTTCTGTCTGAAAACATTGGGCGGAACCGGAGGCAGAGGGGCAACACTACCGAAATGCATGGAGTCGCCAAAAGCAAAATGATTGATTAGCCTGAAGTCCTGCATGGTTTCGAGCCGGTTGGTGGTGCTGGTCAACGCTTCATTCACGCTGCGGTCAAACAGTTCGTTCCTGACACGGATGGCGTTGTTCATCCAAACCAGCTGAATGATGATGATTCCGACAATCGAAATACCCATCAGTGCGATCAATCCGGTGATAATTTTTTTGTTCATCGGTCAAAGATAATCATTAAATACAGCGTTCACAGGACTTTAACTTTTTGTTAACGGATTTTAACCGTGCATTAACTCATTGTTTGACTGAAGCAAACGTATCTTTGTTTCAGCAAATATTCACTAAAATTATACAACCATGAAA
>DAITNH010000179.1:0-7990 GCA_036834745.1 Prolixibacteraceae bacterium | reverse complement strand
ATGAAAAACACTTTTGCATTATTGGGAATGGGATTGGCTGCAACATTACTTTCATCGTCTGCCATGGCTCAAAAAACTACTGAAACAGAGGATACAAAGAAAACCCGTCACATTAAAATGACGAAAATTGAAAATGGCAAAAAAATGGAACTTGATACCGTTTTAACCGGCGACGATGTTTTTGTTTGGAACGGCGATACGCTAAACCCGGTGAAACACATCAAAAAATTCAACCCTTCGGGATTCGATAAAATGCACAACATTGATGTGAAAGTTGACCGGAAGGACGGAAAAGAAAAGATCTTTTTTGATGATGCAAATATGAAGCATTTTCCGCCAATGCCTCCGATGCCTCCAATGCCACCGATGCGACCTATGAAAATGATGAAAGGGGGAAATTCAGTTCGCGTAATAGATTTGAATGACCCGAATATTATTTCTTACAAGAAAAAGAACCTGAGCGGCAACCGCGAAAAGATCGAAATCATTCGGGAAAAATCGAAAGATTCTGAAAATATGACTTTTGATTTTGAAGTCGGTGATGAACCTATGGCTCCAGAACCACTTGAATCAATCAGGGAATTTGAAGATAATAACCGGAGAATGAAGATTACAGAGAAGGATATTGAGTTGAATGGTAAAAAGGGAAAAGAAATTAAGGTTGAAGTAGAGGCTGAGGAGAATAAATAATGTTTTGAGCCGTTATTTGGTTGTTCAAGTCAGAATTACCACTTGAAACATGAGTACAATTAAACAACAAACAGATGAAGCCGGGATTAGCCATCCCGGCTTTTTTATGTTCGTATTTGGTAGTATAAGCGTAGTTTTGACACATTTACCGCAATCGATTGCGAAACTTGTTTTGAACTTTTATGATTGATAACACCTATAAATCCGATTTTTTATTTCTAAATTTGGCACCCACTAAACCTGTTTTATAAATGTATTCGGTTGAAAATAAAGAAGACGAACGTTTAATCTGGTCCAGATTTCTGAAAGGAGACAATCAGGTTCTGAGTCTCATTTATTTGCAGCACTCCAATGCATTGTTCGATTATGGATGTCGGTTCACTTTCGACAGAGACCTTGTCAAAGATTGTATTCAGGAAGTATTTTGTTCCTTGATAAAAACCCGCAGTAGTTTGGGCGAAACCGACAATATCAGGCTTTATCTGCTTAAATCGCTGAAACGAAAAATCTTCAGGGAACTTAAAAATGTAAATAATCAATCGCGCTTACTTACTGATCAGGATTATATTTTTGATCTTAGATGGGCTGAAAACCTGGATGATCAGCTGCATGAACTGGATGAAGAAAAAAAACAATTGCTCTCGGAAGCCATGCAATCGTTGACCGAACGACAGAAAGAAGCCATTTACCTCAGATTCAACCGTGGTCTCGAATACGAAGAAATATCCTTTCTTCTCAACCTGAATTATCAATCTTCGCGTGCACTGATTCACCGCGCAATCGAAAAACTTCGCGAAATTATTCAGGTTCCCAACAAAAAAATCAATCAAGTATTGTTCTGTATCCTTCATCAATAAAGGGAACCTGTTTTTGAACATTAAAAAAAGTTAAAAAATCGCATCAACAAAAATCAAGTCCGTGTCTTTTCCGTGTAGAAATTACAAATCATGGAGAAGTACAGGGATTATACGGCGGTTGATTTTTTGAACGATGAAAGTTTTCTGAGATGGTTAACCAATCCGACTCAGATAGAAAACGATTTTTGGAACGGTTTTCTGAAAGCGCATCCTTATAAAAAAGCTGAGATCAGAGAAGCTACACTTGTTTTCAACTTATTTCATTCAAGAGAAGAAAAACTTGGTTTAAACGAGACTTACGAAATCTGGAACCGTATTCAGCAGGAAGCAAAAGTTTCGAAACGCACGGTTTTCCTGAAGTTTATGAAGTATGCTGCGATTTTCCTTCTGGTATTTCTCTCGGGCGGCATCAGCTATTATTTTATCCAGCATTCAGAAAAACCTATTTATTTTGATTTGGCTGAAACAGCGCAAACAGGCAGCAACGAAGCCCGGATCATTTTGTCCGATGGCTCGGAGGTATCGCTTGAAAAACAGATTTCAGAAATTTCATACAGTAAAAACGGACAGCAACTGATCGTTAATAATGACACCATCAATCAACATTCAGGAATCCAGAAAGAGCAGATCAATAAAGTGATCATTCCGTATGGGAAAAAATCGATGATCATGCTTTCAGATGGAACAAAAGTATGGCTGAATGCCGGAAGCCAGCTAATTTACCCTTCCGTATTTATTAATAAAACCCGCCAGGTGATGCTTATCGGAGAAGCCTATTTTGATGTGGCTAAAAATCCGGATAAACCATTTATTGTCCGTGCCTCGGATATTCAGGTTCAGGTATTGGGAACCAGATTTGATATTTCGGCTTATCCTGAAGATAAAATGATTCAAACAGTACTGGAAGTAGGAAAGGTTACCCTGAAATATTCAGTAAAAGGAATTCTTAACCAGGAATATTCGGTCGACATGGTTCCGAACCAGAAGATTGAATTCGACAAATCAACTGGAGAATCTAAGAGTCAGATGGTTGATGTCAGCAAATATATTTCGTGGAAAGAGGGGATGCTCGAATTTGAGAAAGTAGATCTGATAAGGGCAATTAAACAAGTGGAACGATATTACGATGTGAAAATACGGTTGGCTGACCCGATGATTGGTTTGTATAAACTTTCGGGCAAGCTCGATTTAAAAGATGAACCGGAAGAAGTGCTGAATGTGATCAAGCTAACAGTGCCGATCGACTGGCAGAAAAAGAGCAACGGCGATTTTGTGATTATTGGTAAATAAACGACAATAAAGAATGAAAATAAAAAGATCCGGAAAATGTGGCTGCATTCCCCGGATCAAAATAAAAAGTGTATTTGATTAATGTGTTAAACCAAACATTTCAAAAGTATGAAAAAAAAGTTCTATGTACGAACTTTCCATGAGCTTGGGAAGTTCAAAAAACTGTACCTTATTATGAGGCTATCTTTTATCGTGTTGCTTGTCAGTTCGTTATCGGTGGTTGGTAACTCTTATTCGCAGTCAACAAAGTTTTCTTTTCAGTTGTCGAATGTAACTGTAAAAGATGTATTTCAGGAAATTGAGCGAAACAGCGAGTTTATCATCGTTTATTCTGACGATATGATTGATGTTACCCGCGAAGTTTCGCTGAAAGTTGCGGATGCCACTGTTGAAAAAATTCTGGACCAGATCCTGAAAGTTACCAACAACGGGTATGAAATTAAAGAGCGGCAAATTGTTATTACAAAGCTGAAGGACTTGACATTGAACGAAGTGACGGTTCAAAACGGGCATGTACTTAAAGGTGTTGTCAAAACAGCCGATGGAAATTCGCTCCCTGGCGCCACTGTTCTGGAAAAAGGAACCAATAATGGAATAATTACCGATTTTGAGGGTAGTTACATCTTAAATGTAAGCAAGGCAAATGCTGTAATTGTTTTCTCATTTATTGGAATGAGTACTTTGGAAGTGGATTACAATGGTCAGCCAACCATGGATGTTGTAATGCGCGAAGATGCCATTGGTTTGGAAGAAGTTGTTGCCATTGGTTACGGAACACAAACCAAACGCGAAATCTCCGGTTCGGTAACCAATATTTCTGAAAAGAATTTTAACAAAGGTGTTACCCGCACCGGTGTCGATTTATTAAAAGGGAAAGTGGCCGGTTTGACCATTACAAGTGGTAGTGGCGATGTAACCAGAGATCAGACTATTCGTCTGCGCGGAACTTCATCGTTAAATGCCAGCAGTCAGCCTTTCATTGTTGTTGACGGTGTGCCCGGAATGAGCCTGAACTCAGTATCACCGCAAGACATTGAATCAATAAGTGTGTTGAAGGATGCTTCGGCAGCTGCTATTTACGGATCGCGGTCGGCCAGCGGTGTAATCCTTATCACTACCAAAAAAGGACAACGAAATCAATCGACAACAGAATATGATGGCTATATAGCTGTTGATAATGTAACCAATGTTCCTGAACTTTTAAATGCACAGGAATGGCGCGATTACGCCTCAAAAAATAGCATCAATACTTCAGGTCTTGACAAAGGAGGTAATACAGATTGGTTCGACGAAATTATGCGCACCGGGATTACCCAAAATCATAGTTTGTCATTGTCAGGTAGTACAAAATCAAGCAATTACAGGGCTTCAATTTCATATTTGAATCAGGAAGGTGTAGTAAAAGACAATGTTCTTGAACGTTATAACGCCCGCATGAGCTTCAACCAGAAAGCCCTGAACGACAAATTGGATTTGACATTTACAGGAGTTATGACACAACGGAATTATAGTCCAACCGATACACGAAATTTTGTATTGGCTTATAATATGATTCCGGTTTATCCAGTTAAAAATGATGACGGGACTTGGTATGACAATCAGGAATACGACCAGGGAAATCCGGTGCGAAATATTGAATACAATAAGCGGGAAAACAAAAACAGCCTCTATTTCGGAAATATTAAAGCCGATCTTGACATTTTTGAAGGTTTGAAAGCCAGCCTGAATGTGCTAAAACAGCGTGAAACCAATGACTACAGCCAATATTACGATTCGCAGACCGAACGTGGGCGCAACGATATTGGTTATGCACAGCGTAATTCGTGGACTTCGGACAAGAAATTACTCGAAACAACCCTTAATTACAAGAAAGTAATAGAAAACCATAATATGAATTTCCTTGCAGGTTATTCTTATGAAGATAACTATTATCAGAATATGGGTGCTCAAAATCGCCAGTTTGTAACCGACCTTTTTGGAGCCAATAATCTAAGCGCCGGAGAAAACCTCCGTTCGGGCGATGTTTGGTCAGGTAAAAATATGAACAAACTAATTTCTTTCTTCGGAAGGGTAAATTACACGCTGCTCGAAAAATATGTCCTGACCGCGTCAATCAGACGTGACGGTTCTTCAAAATTTGGTAAAAACCACCAGTGGGGTACATTCCCATCTGTTTCGGCAGCATGGCACATGAAAGAGGAATCATTCCTCCAGAATTTTGGTGCCCTCGACGATTTGAAATTCAGAGCCGGCTATGGCATTTCCGGTAACCAGGATGGACTCGATCCTTACTTGTCGCTTCCTCTGTATGGAAAAGCAGGTCAGTATTACGACAATGGTAAATGGTACAGTGCTTACGAATTCAGTCAGAACGAAAATCCTGATCTTCGCTGGGAACAAACTTCGATGTTTAACATCGGATTCGACTATAGTTTCTTTAACGGACGGATCAATGGTAGCGTAGATTATTACAACAAGAATACCGACGATTTGCTCTACACTTATTCCGTACCACAGCCACCATACTTAAAAGGTACAATGATGGCCAACGTAGGCTCGATGAATAACAAAGGGGTTGAGTTTATGGTAAGCGGCGACATTGTCCGGAAAGACGATTTCAGATGGAACACTTCATTCAATATTGCCCATAATAAAAACGAAATCACCAGCTTGTCGAACGATCAGTTCACTACCAGTGCCATTAAAACCGGTTCTGCCTGGATTCGCGGCGGATCAAACAACACTACTCACATCGTTGAAGAAGGTAAAGAACTTGGTACTTTCTACGGATGGCTTTGCACCGGCATTGACAGTGATGGTAAGTACATTATGGACGATATGATTGACGGAAAAGCCGGTCTGACCGACGAAGACCGTACCTATATAGGTTCTGCACAGCCAGATTTTACTTATGGTCTGGCCAATGTTGTGTCGTATAAAAATTGGGAATTTAATTTCTTTTTCCGCGGGGTTTATGGAAACGATGTATTGAACTTCTCGAAGATGTCTTATGCAACTACACAGTGGTTGCCGGGAGCAAATGTATTGAAAGAATCGCTCACTATCGGGCTGAAAGAAAGCCCAAGATACAACAGCTACTATATCGAAGATGGTTCGTTCCTGAGATTGGACAATGCCAGTGTTGCCTATAATTTTGATACCAAAGGCTTATATGGAATCAAAAAATTAAGAGTTTATGTGACCGGACAAAACTTGTTTGTAATTACTAAATACACAGGTTTAGATCCAGAAATCGAAATGTCGGGTCTTGATCCGGGCGTAGAAGGTCGCGAATACTATCCGAAATCAAGAACTTTCTCTGTAGGCGTAAACCTTAGTTTCTAACTCTTAAAATTTAAACAACATGAAAAATAGTAAAATATTCATTTTCATAGCTGTCGTAATCGCAACCCTTGGATTTCCGGGTTGTACAAACCTCGAGGAAGAAGTTTTCGACAAGCTCCCTGTTGACCAATTTGGAAAAAATACAAAAGAGGTTAACTCATTGATTGCTCCTATATACAGAACTTTAAAAAATGTCTTCCCAGGCAATTATTTCCTGCTCAGCGAATGTTCCTCAGATATGGCAATTACTCCAACCCGCAAAGGTGGTGACTGGTGGGATGGTGGTCAGTTCAAAGAATTGCGCTTTCACACCTGGACACCTTCTACCAACCTGGTAGTTGGCTCATACAATTCGGCAGTTTCTGCGATTACGCTTTGCAACAAGATTTATGCAATGATCAACGAGAATCCGGCAATTGAAAATAAGGATCAGATCATCGCAGAAATCAGAGGAGTGCGTGCATTTTGGTATTATATGTTGCTGGATTATTACGGAAATGTACCAATCGTAACTGACTTTAACGATAAAGAATTACCAAAAACCAATACAAGGGCGGAAGTTTATACGTTTGTTCTTACCGAACTGAATGCAATTAAAGATGTAGTTCGGACTGATGTTTCTGCTGCAAGTTATGGAAAAATCACCAAAGGAGTGGTTTATACCATGCTGGCAAAAATGTATTTGAATGCATCGGTTTGGAATCCGACTGGAGGTGCTAAATGGCAGGAATGTGTCAATGCCTGTAACGAAGTAATTAAACTTCCTTACCTGATTGAACCAAACTTAAAACAGAGTTTCATCGTTAAAAACCAAAACTCTCAGGAAATTATTTTTCCAATTGTTTTCAGTACCAGCGATGGTGGCAATCATATTGCTCAACGTACGCTTCACTACCTTGCAGCCCCTTCTCTGGGTCTGAAAATCGGAACATGGAATGGCATTTGCGCTATGCCTGACTTTGTTAAAGCTTTTGATCCTGCGGATAAAAGGGTAGGGTGGTCGTTCCTTACAGGTGCGATGAAAGATCCGGCTACCGGACAAACTTATGTAACTGCACATGGCCGTCCACTTATTCATACTGTTGATGTTACCATGAAATATGGTTTCGATGCCGATGGTTGGGGACAAACTGAACAGGAAGACGGCGCACGCTGCTGGAAATGGGAATTTGAAAGTGGTCAGAATGGTGATGCTGAAAATGATATGGCAATCTTCAGGCTTGCTGATGTTTACCTCATGAAAGCAGAAGCTTTGGTTCGCGCAGGTGGCGATATTGCAGAAGCAACCCGTTTGGTAAATGTTATCAGGAAAAGAGCTTTTGATGATCCTTCAAAACTTAAAACTACAGTTAACCTTGATGATGTTTACAAAGAAAGAAGATACGAACTTGCTTGGGAAATATCTTCACGCCAGGATATGATTCGATTTGGAACTTTCCTCAACGCAATTCCGGATTGGAAAACTGTTACACCTTCAAAATGCCTGTTATTTCCAATACCTCGTACCGCAAGAGATGCCAATCCTAACTTAACCCAAAACCCTGGATATTAATCCAGCGGTTTATTGCGAATAATCAGGGCGGCTTTCCACAGGGAAAGCCGCTTTTTTTTACGCCTTGCAGGACGAAAAAATTGAAGAAGACAAAATGGGAATTAATCGAGTTTCTACAATCTGATTTTTTTAAAACCTTATTTTGCATGAAAAAAGCCACCGAAGGGGGATTCAGTGGCTTAATACCTTTACAATAAGTGAAGGCATGGTTAACACATACCGTCGAATAAATGAATTTGTAGCTGTTTAATTCTTT
>DAITNH010000178.1:0-11231 GCA_036834745.1 Prolixibacteraceae bacterium | reverse complement strand
TGAATGCCAATAATTCGTCTTGCCATTTACAGGTCTCCTTTAAAGTTTAAGTTTAGAAATTTTAGTTTGTTTAAAAACCCCGTGAAAATAACGATTGTTTTTTACCCCACCTTATGCCTCATTGGTTTGTTATTCATGAAATATCAACAGGTTATTAAGGTGAAAAAAAGAAGCCATCTTTATCAGACAGCCTCTTTCTACTACTTGCAAATCCACCTTTCATTCAAATCTAAAAGAGGATCGTAATTTCTAATGTTCATCTTCAACAAAACCGGTTTTGCGTGTACCCTCCGCTTTATATGTAATGCCAGGCTCACTGCTTAACTCAATTTCGAAAGAAATTTTATCGGTAACCACACCTGAAGTGGAAAATCCTCCTCCTTTGGTAATTTTTCCATTTTTTACTGTAACGGTCATTGAAGTAGTTGCATTGACCAGACCAGTACCTCCAAAGGTGAGGTCAGAAATATTTACCGGACATTTAACTTTTATATCCTTCCAGTTTCCCTTATCAGATATCCACATTTCTGTGGCAATATCAGCCGCAGTATTAAAAGTAATCACTTTCAGGTAGCCGGTTTCGTAACCAGTTTTTGAAAATTTTATCCACCATTCACCGGCTGCTTCAACAACCTGTGAATCAATTTCAATGTATTCAGCTTTCTTATCGCATGATGAAAAGACCATACTAAATACCACAAATACTAATATCAAATATTTTTTCATAATTCTATTTTTATTGAAGGGTAAATTTAACATCGAAAGCAAAACTGGCAGAAACTATGGTTGCCTTAAAAGTCAGCACATTAGTTGCTGTATCGAAAGCAAAATTAGTTCCTACGATTTCGCCCCAGGCGGCAGTATTGCCAAGTTCAGATCTCATCGTGCCATCCTGATTTATTACCAATATACCCGGAGCTGCAGTATCAGGCCCATAACCTACATAAACATCATAGTACCCGGCAAGTAAATCGCTGATTTGGTAAACTCCCGGGGCAAGCTTGGTAATCTGGACTGGTCCTCCAACTCCTCTGTTTACCCGGATTCCATCATAAGTACCCGATGGTATTTCAAATACATCGTATCCTGTAAAACTAACAATGCTCACCCTCCGGCTGATGTAAAAAGGAACATTTTCAGAATTCAGCACTTTATAAAATATTTTATAGGTTCCCGGTATATCTACCTTGACTTCGTTAATTATTTCATACGTTAGTTCAGTGGTATCATTACCAACTATTTGCATGGCATGGATGCCTGGATCGACATAAGGAGTTCCCTTAAAGAGAACAATTGGATTGCTACCGATTAATTCCATAACTGGTGCCGGTGTTACTTTTGTAATATGGCTTTCGTAATCCTTTTCGCATGAAGAAAAGATTACTGAGCAAAACATTACAACTACACTATATTTCAGAATTTTCATGTCTTATTGTTTTATTTTTTCCACCATACTTTTTGTAAAATTACATCAGCATCTGATAATGCCTTGTATTCAGCTGCATTCGAATTGAAGTTCAATTCGCTGTCAGGATAAGGAAATCTTCTTGGCAGAATTCCGCCTGTAGTTCCTTTCTTGCTGTAAATCAAGGTTCCGGGAATGTAATTATTGGGAAGAACATATCCTTCCTGTATTTGATTACTAATAGCAGATTCTTCAGGATATCCGGTGCGGACCCTTTCGATATGTGATTCAATACCACGGCCACCATCAGCAGCATCAACCCATTTTTGCATAATGATAGCTTTTAACTGATTGTTAAAGCCTGTCGTTGGGAATGCATAAGCTCCGGCAAGCAAATCACCGATTTCTGCTCCCATCCGGTCGAAAGATGCGGTTACTCCATTCTCATAATGGGTCTTGGCCATTTCAACATTACCCAGTCTTAACCAGTCTTCAGCAATTAACAGTTCCGATTCGGCATAAGTCATCCAGTACACCGGCATTGTAGGTGTAAGAATTGGAGAGGCAATTAGGGTTGGCGCTTCAAATTCGGTTGACGGCACATCATATGAACCCGGAACCAGGCCATAATAGTTACCGGCAACCAGCCTGAATAAACTTGCAATACGGGTATCAACATTGGCTTGCAAATAAGAAGTTAATGTTGCACACGCCTTTAAATTGTTTGTTGTATTTAACTGCCGCTGGTCACTTTCATACAATGGATTCGATTTACTGTCAGCATCTTCGAAATTTGTTACTGCAGCTTCTTTATCCAACAAATAGATGTTTTCGGCTTCCATGTCGGCAAGCAACTTAGTAATTTCGGCAGTTGCAAATGTTGTGTTGGCATCAAATTGCCTTAACAAAATCCGAAGTCTTAAAGATTGTCCAAATGCAGCCCAATCATCGATGTTTCCACCAAAAATGATGTCGTTTAATTCGTAGTTTTCAGGAACAAATTTCGATACATCTTTTGATAGACCTGTTTTCAATAAGGTGTAAATCGCTTCGTAAACCTTATCTCCTTTATCAATAACCGGATTCAGCTTCTCTGATCCAAGAAATGCTTCAGTGTATGGAATATTTCCGTACATATCAACCAGGTATTGAAATCCATAAGCTTTAATAACAGCGCCCATCAGATAACCGCCCCAGTTTTCATTTGCTTCCACTTTTTTAAGGAAGATTTCATTATCGCTCAGGCCATCAACATACATTGTAAGGTACGAACGTTCAATAACATTGGTGTTGCTGCTTATTGAATAGGATTCGTAGATTTTATACTGAGAAGACGTATTATTCTGAGCCCAGTGCTGTGACCAGAAAGAGCCGATTAGACCCCAATCAGCAGCATATACATTGGTAACAGCAGCAATCGAAGATGTAAGCAGTAATTCATCCGAAACATCAGTAGGGTAGTTTGGATTTTCATTTATGTCCAGAAATTTATCACAAGAGGAAAATAGCAGGACTAAACTTATTATGGCAACTAATTTTTTCATTCTTTTTTTCATTTAAAAGGTTAAGTCTAATTTCAGACCATATGTTCGTACTCCGGGAGCACCGTTAAACTCACCAAATAATCCTTCTATATCATTGTCCCAGGTAGTTGTTTCCGGATCGATAAAACCGTTTTTGGCGGGAGTCCATAAAAATATGTTTCTTCCAAAAAAGGAAACATTTGCCGAAGACAGGAACGTCCTGTCAAGTATCGATTTGTTTAACCGATAAGAAAGTGAAACTTCACGCAGTTTAATGAAAGTCCTCGGAATGATCCGTGTTCTTTCGTTCGGCTTATTAGTATTTGATGAATAGTATTCGTGCCAGTTATCGACAACCGGTGTTGTATTTTCCAGGTATCCGGTTACATTGCCTTCCGCGTCTTTTACCTCGGTAATTGTATTCGGAATGATCCATGGCCTTCTATCGTTGGTCGTTGACTGTTCGTTGTTTCCAGACCAGTAAGTTGCGTCGGCAGTATTGGAATACATCAAACCACCCTGTTGATAATCGATCAGGAAGGAGAATTTAAAACCCTTGTAGGATATATTATTTGTAAACGACATATTAAAATCGGGTACCGATGATCCAATAAGTATTTTATCTCCTTCAACCGGCAGTCCATTATCGCCCACAATAATTTTTCCATCGGGCGAATATTTGTAATCGGGTAATCGGTACATACCAAGTTGTTCTCCCGGAATAGCAACAAATTCAGTTTCATAAGCAGAATTTATCAGGTATTCTGAAACACCCAGCTCTTCAGATAATTTGTCGAGTACCATGTTGGCTTTATTGTATAAATAAATAAAGTCCCAGGTGAAATTTTGGGTTTTAACAGGTGTAACGTTTACCATTAATTCAATTCCATCGTTGCTAATCTGACCAAGGTTTGAGGTAATTTCGCGATATCCTGTTGACGCTGCAATATTGGCAAGCATAATCAAATCGGTGGTGGTTTTACTATAGTAAGAAAGGTCAACACCCAACCGGTTAGAGAAGAATCGTAAATCGGTACCAATTTCGAATTCTTTCGATAATTCAGGTTTAAGATTTGGGTTACCTAAACGTCGATACTTTTCATACGCAGGTACTCCATTTACCGGGTAATTGGTTCCTCCAAATCCTCCGGCACGCAACATGGACGGCCTGTATATTTCTGATGTCATAAATGGAGCAGCATCATTTCCGGCGAAAGCATAGCTCACTCTTAGTTTTCCGTATGAAAGCATTTTGTTTTCAGGCAGTAAATCGGTAAAAATAAATCCCATCGTAGCTCCCGGATAGAAAAAGGAGTTATTCCCAATTGGCAATGTAGAAGACCAATCGTTCCGGGCCTGAAGATTTACAAAAAGATAATCGTTAAATTCCAGACCTAATTGGCCAAAAACGCCGATCAGTCTCCGTTTATATTCATTGGTATATACTTCCGCCGAACCACTTATATTGCCTACATTATAATACCCAGGAACAACCAACCCTCTGGAAACAATATTTACCCGTTTAAAAGAACGCTGGTTGATGTTGTTTCCTACGAGTAAATTATACTTCAAATTTCCACCAAACAAATCCACTTCGTTTTTGTAATTGGCTACCAAATCACTGTTTAACTGTGTTTGATATAGTCCTTCTTCTTTTACAGCACCGGCAACATCATTTATAGTTCCTGAATTATTTGAACCTGGTGTAACTCTGGCAATGGCGCCGTGAACTTTTGAAAACTGCGAATAAGTATCAACACCGCCGGTAAAGGAAACATTCAATCCTTTTAAAAGATCCTGAGTAATATTCAGATTCCCCATTACCCTGTTCTGATCAGCTTTTGCCCCGGTATTGTCAAGGGTGAAATACGGATTTTGAGCATATCCGTTGTAATAGTTATCCAGGTTATTAAATTTATACTTGTAATCTCTGTAATCGGGCAGATAATGGTTAACAGGCTGATAAAGAATATCTGAATAAATTACTGCACCTGTTCCTGCATCATCGCCCTGTCCGGTTGGAATTGTTTTTTGAACGCGGTTCATGTAGGTCGCACCAAAACTAAATTTCGTTTTTTCAGTCCCACCGTTTCCTTTAAAAGTCAAGGTATTTCGGTCCAAAATATCAACATCGCCGGGAAGTACTCCATCGCTTTTTGAACTGGTGGCTGATGCATACCAACCCATAAAATCGTTCCCTCCGGATAATGCCAAAGAGTTGTTTAACGAATAGCCGTATTCATAAACATCGCGAATTCCGTTCTTTTTATAAGAGAATGGCGCCAATTGCTGGGTATTGTCAACAACATAACCGGTTAACCGATCCTTCCCGTCCATTACCGGACCCCAGCTGCCATTTTCCTTTGAATCGAAAGTTCCGCTCCACCCTTGTCCAAATTTTTGCTGGAAATAAGGCAACCGGCTAACTTCTGTAAAAGCGGAAGCAGTTGAAAAATTTACCACCAAATCATTGTTCTTAGCTCCTCTTTTGGTTGTAATCATGATTACACCGTTTGCAGCTCTCGAACCATATAAATTCGATGCAGCAGCGCCTTTTAATACAGAAATTGTTTCGATATCTGCCGGATTAATATCGGATGCGGTATTACCAAAGTCAACTTTGGCATTTGCATTCATTGAATTTTCGGTGGCATTACCGCTGTTAAATGAATTATTAATCGGAACACCATCAACAACATAAAGAGGTTGGTTACTGCCTGTAATGGATGAAAGTCCGCGAACTATTACCCGGGTTGCAGCTCCCGGAGCTCCTGAACCTGCAGAAATTGAAACACCCGAAACTTTACCCTGTAAAGCTTTCGTGGCATCATCATTTCCAACATTACCAAAATCCTCCGCTTTGAATTCGCTGACGGAATAACCAAGAGCTTTTTTATCTCTTTTTATTCCCATGGCAGTAACGACTACTTCATCAACTCCAATCACAATCGGATTCAGCACCACATCAATTTTGGTGCTCGAGGTAATTGGAATCTCCTGAGTGACCATACCCACAAATGAAAAGACCAACGTTCTGGCCGACTCGGAAACGGTAATGGAGTAGACCCCATCCATATTCGAGATCGTACCGGTAGTGGTTCCCTTTACCGAAACCGAAACTCCCGGAATAGGTAAGCCGTCTTCCGAAGAACTTACTGTTCCGGTAAGCACCCTTGTTTGAGCCATCCCGCTGAAGATGCTCAAGGCAAGAATAAATACAAGCAAAAATCCTGTTTTCATAGACTATAATTTAAGGATAAGTACAATAACACGCCGGATTCACTACAAGCAACCTACGTGATTAGTTTTCTGTCATTTCTGATGGAGGAAAGGTTTGAAGAGTCAACAACGGGAAACAACCTGCGAACGCCCGTAATTTGATTCAAAATGTGATTCCCCCTTACGTAGCCGATTTCTGAAAACATCCAATTCCGGAAATCTGACTAAATCAAACCTATTCAAAAAGAAGAAACAGAATTTTTTTTATCAATGTGAGTATTATTCCGGAGGGTAAATGGTCGATAAATGTGGATGAACAGATTGCATCCTGAAAATTATGTTGTTTGCTCGTCGAAACATGCAGATCGCCTTTATCAATCCTATATTGAATGTCAAATTCACAAACTAATTCAATGCTTTTATTGGTTTATTCTCCTATCTTGCGAAGAATTTGATTACTAAAAATTCATTAAATTGACTTGGAATGACAAGTAGCTTTTTTGATCTGATAGCCCACGAATTTGAAAGGCCTTTTCAAAACCCGGTGTTGGTTTTCGCTGTCATTTTATTTATCATTCTATTATCTCCCATTTTACTCCGGAAGCTCAAAATTCCGGGGATTATCGGCCTGATTATTTCCGGGGTAATTGTTGGGCCACACGGCATCAACATGCTGGAAAAAAATTCGGCAATCACACTTTTTTCAACCATTGGACTTTTATACATCATGTTTATTGCCGGACTGGAACTCGATCTGAAAGAATTTCAACGAAATAAAAATAAGAGTTTGGTATTTGGATTTCTAACCTTTATCATTCCTCTGACGATCGGATTTCCGGTTTGCTATTACATGCTCGATTATGGTTTTACTGCCAGTTTGCTTATTTCGAGCATGTTTTCGACCCATACCATGGTTTCGTACCCAATTGTAAGCAAGTTCGGAATTTCGAAAAATGAAGCTGTTGCCATTACTGTTGGGGGAACAATCCTGACTGATACTGCCGTACTGATTTTGCTGGCTATTATTATGAGTTCCAATGGCGGCGGATTGGATATGACCTTCTGGATAAGGCTGATAGCTTCTCTGGCAGTATTCTCTGGCATCATGTTTTGGATCATTCCGAAAGTAACAGCATGGTTTTTTCAGAAATTAGAAAGTGAAAAAACCTCGCATTATATTTTTGTACTATCAGTGGTGTTTTTTGCAGCATTTCTGGCTGAACTAGCAGGTATCGAGCCCATTATCGGCGCATTCGTCGCCGGGCTCGCACTCAACAAACTCATTCCTTATTCATCCACCCTGATGAATAGAATCGAATTTATCGGGCAATCGATATTTATACCTTTTTTCCTGATAAGTGTAGGAATGCTGGTGGACATAAAAGTGCTTCTGAATGGCCCTGCTGCAGTGATTATTGCGGTCACTTTATCCATCGTTGCACTAACAGGGAAATGGCTGGCTGCAAGTACAACAAGTTTAATTTTTCGATATTCAGCCAATCAGCGAAAACTGATTTTCGGATTAAGCAGTTCACATGCAGCAGCAACCCTGGCGGTTATCCTGGTAGGTTTTCAGGCTGGAATAATTGATGAAAATGCGCTGAACGGAACCATTCTACTTATTCTGGTTACTTGTTTGGTTGCAACCATTGTAACCGAAAACGCTTCGAAACTAATTATTACATCAGAAAAAGAGGAGCCGGTTATCGAATATCCGGTACATTACAGCGAGCACATCATGATTCCTATCGCTAATCTTAATAACTTGGAGACTTTGCTTGAATTTGCAGTTTTCGTGAAGAATAAAAAATCAGTAAACCCAATTACGATATTATCGGTAGTTCCGAATGACGAAGAGGCTGAGAAGAACCTGATTAAAGCCAGAAAAAACCTTCAGCCCCTGGTTAAAATGGCATCGGCCAACGAAACAAAAGTTAAAATTACGGCCACCATCGACCACAATATTGCAGGAGGAATCATCAGGGCATCGCGCGAAGAAATGACGGATACCATCATGATTGGCTGGCCCCGAAAAACCGGTTTAATTGAACGTTTCATCGAAACAAAAACGGCTTCAATTATTTCGCGGACCAGCAAGGCTGTATATATCTGCCATTTTGCGTATCCGTTGGTGGGGCACAATAAAATCATATTGGTTGTTCCTCCTTTGGGGGAACTGGAACCCGGTTTCGAAATATGGCTACCTAAAATAAATACATTGGCCAAAGAACTGAGTTTAAACGTATTCTGTCATTGCAATTCAACAACCAATGAGGCAATTCATGAATATTTCAGGCACAGAAAACATAAATGCGGATTTAGTTTTTCAGATGAATACGATTTGTCTGACCTTCAATTTTTACAGAAGCATATAATTCCCGAAGATATGCTCATCTATATAGCTGCGCGCAGGGCATCAGTCTCGTACGATAATTACATGGAAAACATTCAGGAGCGTATGGAAAAACAATTCCCGAAAAACAGCAAAATCATCATTTACCCAAGAACACACCACATCGACAGTAAATTCAGTGAATATGGCGACATCAACCCCGAGACGCTAAACCATGGACTTGAGAGGTTTCAGAAACTAAGAAAAAACATTGGTAATTTGTTTAAAAAGGATCATCACATTTCATAAACAATATTGAAAAAAGGCTCTCATTTACGAGAGCCTTGAGTTTTTTACTTTTCCCTCAACAGGGAGTTAACTGACATTTTACTTGCTTATCAGGCAGCTTTTTGAGAAAAAGCTTCGGTCAGAATGTCCGGATACATTTCCATAAAATTCTCAAAACACCAGTTTTTTAAATTACTTATGTCCGAATCACCAACCCAGTTAATACACTTCGCCAATTCTTTCCGGAATAATTCGCGGCTAAAACTGACTTTTGGTAAAATAACTTTAGCGTACTCCAGCATCGTTTTGTTTTTTTAATTGTTTCTATTTCTTTTCTAAACTTAACCAATTTCTGAATGTCAAAATATGTCAAAAAGCATGATTAACACTGTTTAACTTTCAATCATCAGAAAATGCAACTTACAACATTATATAATTAACTGAGGAACAATCAGCTAATCTAAAATATTAATGATGCTGTTTGAAAACATTCTTTTATTTTGGTTACGGAAACAAAGAAACAACCACCCGATTACACATCTGTTGCAATCGTTTTAACAAACTGCGAAACTTTTTTATCCAAAGGTAAATCTGCGCCAAGTGCTTTGACAAAGGCACTGCCAATGATGGCCCCATGTGCATAATGACAGGCATTCCGGAAGGTTTCAGCATTCGAAATACCAAATCCGATGAGGCATGGATTCTTTAATCCAAACTTGCTGATGCGCTCAAAATAGGAATTTTGTAAGTCAGTTACGCCTTCTTTTGCCCCGGTGG
The DNA here is from genome assembly GCA_036834745.1 of Prolixibacteraceae bacterium. GTDB lineage: Bacteria > Bacteroidota > Bacteroidia > Bacteroidales > Prolixibacteraceae > Aquipluma. Next base: position 1,687 of record DAITNH010000178.1, on the reverse strand, counting down.
TGGAATTGCTCGAAACCATATAAATAAATCCGGAGGAAGCTTCATCAATTCTCCGAAGTCGCTCATCAGAAGTTTGTGGCGTGATCAGGAAAATATTGTGCAAATTATTCGCTTCAAAAATAGATTTATACTCCTCTTCGTAAACAGACAAAGGCAAATCAGGGATAATCAATCCATCGATGCCAATCTTGCCGCACTTTTGGCAAAAAGCTTCTACTCCATATTGAATTACGGGATTAATGTAACCCATCAAAATAAGCGGAATATCAACCGATTTCCGAATGTCTTCCAATTGCTCAAAAAGCTTATGTACACTCATTCCATTCTTCAAAGCAACCAAACTGCTGCCCTGAATCACCGGTCCGTCGGCAACAGGATCTGAAAATGGCATCCCGATTTCAATCAGGTCAACGCCGCTTTTTACCAGTTCCTGAATTACCGGAACTGTATCGTCCAGTTTCGGATATCCTGCAGTAAAATAGACGGAAAGGATCTGTTCTTTTTTCTCCTGAAAAAGTTTATTTATGCGATTCATAGTTTTTCAAATTTAAAGCTACTGGCGGCTGGCAACTTGTGACTGGCAAAGAAAGCCAGTTGCAAGTGGCCAAAAGCAAAAAGCACTTTTTTAATATCCAAAATGTTTCAAATATGTTTCCATGTCTTTATCGCCTCTTCCTGAAAGGTTGATCACCGTTATTTCTTCAGGTTTTAGTTTTATTTTAGGCAGAACAGCCAATGCATGTGCTGATTCCAATGCGGGGATAATTCCTTCCAGTTGAGTCAGTTCCAATGCTGAATCGAGTACTTCGGCATCGGTTGCCCAAAGGTATTTTGCCCGTCCGGTTTTGAACAAATGCGCGTGCAACGGCCCAATTCCTGGATAATCCAATCCTGCCGAAATGGAATAAGGTTCGGTAATCTGACCATCGTCAGTCTGCATCAGGATAGAGCGCGAACTGTGCAGTACGCCGGGTGTTCCTAAAGTGATGGTCGCCGCAGTTTCATTGGTATCAACACCTTTCCCTGCAGCTTCAACACCAATCAGTTCAACATTTTCCTGATCAAGATAATGGTAAAATGCTCCGGCAGCATTGCTTCCACCGCCCACACAGGCAATAATCCTGTCAGGATTTTCGCGACCAACCTGCTCTTCCAACTGCCAGCGCATTTCTTCCGAAATCACTGACTGAAAACGTGCGACCATATCTGGATAAGGATGCGGTCCCACCACCGAACCAATGATGTAATAAGTATCTACCGGATTGTTGATCCAGTCGCGCATGGCTTCGTTGGTAGCATCTTTCAGTGTTTGATTGCCGCTGACTGCCGAGATTACCTCGGCTCCCAACATCCTCATTTTTTTCACATTCGGTGCCTGACGTTCCACATCCACAGCACCCATGTAAACAATGCATTTCAGTCCCATGAGGGCGCAAACAGTGGCAGTTGCCAAACCATGCTGGCCTGCACCGGTTTCGGCTATGATGCGGGTTTTTCCAAGTTTTTTGGCGACCAGAATCTGTCCGATCGTATTGTTGATCTTGTGCGAACCGGTATGGTTTAAATCCTCCCGTTTCAGGAAAATATTGCTTTGGTATTTTTCTGAAAGTCGTTTGGCAAAATACAAAGGTGATGGCCGGCCAACATAGTTTTTCAGCAGACTTACAAATTCCTGTTTGAAATCGTA
>DAITNH010000177.1:0-11260 GCA_036834745.1 Prolixibacteraceae bacterium | reverse complement strand
TGCAAAACAGGGCATCGGAGTTGGTTTCCGAAGAAATAAATACCATCTATTTTGGGGGCGGAACTCCTTCTGTTCTCTTGATCGATGAGTTGAAAGATCTCATAAACACGACCAAAGAACATTATCAGGTTACTGAAAATGCTGAAATAACACTCGAAGCAAATCCCGATGATCTGAGCCAGGCAATACTTTCAGCCTTGAAACGGATTGGTTTCAACCGGCTCAGTATGGGAGTTCAGTCTTTTTCGGAAGCCGACTTAAAACTGATGAATCGCCGGCATGGCGTAATGCAGGCGGTTCAGTCGGTAAAATGGGCAAAAAAGGCCGGCTTTTCAAATATCAGCATCGATCTGATTTATGGTTTACCCAACCAAACGATGGAAGAATGGGAACGAAACGTGCGAATTGCTGTTGAACTGGATGTGCAGCATGTTTCGGCATACAATCTCACCTACCACGAAGGTACCGTTTTTTACGAACAGCTCAAAAAAGGTCAACTGAAAGAATTGCCCGATGAACTTAGCCTTCAGCAATTTGAAGTTCTTATTAAAATACTGAAGGAAGCCGGATTCGAACACTACGAGATTTCTAATTTCTGCAAGCCCGGCCTTTATTCGCAGCACAATTCATCGTATTGGAAAAGCCGGAAATACCTCGGAATTGGCCCGTCAGCACATTCTTATGATCTTGTCAGTCGTCGCTGGAACGTATCTTCAATACCGAAATATCTGGATGGATTAGAGGATGATCAGCCCTATTCTGAAAGTGAAATTCTGACAGAACAAGACCGTTACAACGATTTTATCATTACCGGTTTACGCACCGTTTGGGGCATATCCGAAGAATATATTAAAACTGCATTTACCCCAAAGTATGCTGTTCATTTTCAGAAACTCAAAGAGAAATATTTTCAGTCAGGCCATCTGTTATGCAATTCAGGAACGGTTTCTATAAGTCCTGAAGGTTTATTTATTTCAGATAAAATTATGGCTGATTTCATGGTAGTTGAATCCTGCTAAATATTGTTAATTGCCTGTTTTGGTGTTTCACTCAAGTTATAAATCCATATCTTAGCGGCTTGAAAAAATTTTGATTTGATTTAATGAACCAGAATCCAAATAAAATGATCGTTAAAATTGTAAATCTATCCAATAATCCGTTGCCTGAATACAGCACAATTCATTCTGCAGGCATGGATCTTCGGGCCAATCTGGCTGAACCGGTGGTGTTGAAACCACTCGAAAGAGTGCTTGTTCCAACAGGTCTGTTCATCGAATTGCCTGTTTCATACGAAGCACAGATTCGTCCAAGAAGTGGTTTGGCATTGAAAAAAGGAATTACGGTGCTGAATTCGCCCGGAACGATCGACGCTGATTACCGTGGCGAAGTGGGCATTATCCTGATTAATTTATCGAACGAAGAATTTGTGATTCAGCATGGCGAACGCATTTGCCAGATGGTAATTGCCAAACATGAACATATTGGTTGGGAAGCGGTTGAAATATTGGAAGAAACAATACGTGGTGCCGGTGGTTTTGGACATACCGGAAAAAAATAGAACGAATGAAGAACAGGTTTATAGCATATATTGCAGTTATTTCGATGCTGGTTTCCGCTTGCGGAACAGCTAAAAAGGAGGTTAAATCATCCGTTCAGGACAAAACTGAAGTTCAGGAATCTGCCATTTCGGACGAAGATAAAAATGAATTTGAATATACTTTTATCGAAGGATTGAAGCAAAAAATGATCGGTAACCAACAGGCTGCCGTTACACTGTTTTCAAAGTGTCTTCAAATCAATCCCAGCTCATCCTCGGCCATGTTCGAACTGGCCAAAATTCACAGCGCAAGCGGAGATCAGACAAGTTCTTCCCTTTTGCTCGAGAAGGCAATTAATCTGAGTCCTGAAAATAAATGGTACAAAATATTGCTTGCCCAGATTTATCAGCAGGGGAAACAATACAAAAAAGCAGCAGACCTTTATCAGCAGCTTCATACGCTTGATCCGGAAAACCTGGAATATCTTTACATGAACGCAGCGCTGCTTTCATCAGCTGAAAAGTTCGATGAAGCCATTGCGGCATACGATCAGTTGGAGAAAAAAATTGGGATTACAGATCAGGTTTCAGTTGAAAAGCAGCAAATCTATCAGGCTGCCGGAAAGAAAAAAGAAGCGCAGGCCGAGCTTCAGAAACTGATTGATAATAATCCAACAGAAACCCGGTACTACGGATTGATGGCCGATTATTACCTTTCGGAAAAGGACGAGACAAATGCGCTGAAATATTACCTGAAAGTATTGGAAATTGATCCTGATAACGGATTTGTGCTGTTTTCACTGACCTCATTTTACCAGCAAAAGGACGACAAAGTAAAAGCCTGGGAATTTGCCCGCAAAGCTTTTATGCACAAATCGATTGACGTTGAAACCAAGATCCAATATTACCTGATGATGACCGCCGACCAGGAAGATCCTTTTTTTACGGAAGATCAGGTAAACGAACTGGTTGATATACTGGTGAAAACAAACGGCGATGATTACCGTGTTTATACCGTTTATGCCGAATACCTGATCAGAAAAGGGCAACTTGCCGAAGCACGCGAACAGCTTCGAAAAGTGCTTGAAACGCAAAAAGACAATTACCTGATTTGGGAACGAATGATCATGATCAGCAACGATTTGCTCGATTTCAAGAGCATTTATACCGATGCGGAACAAGCCATCGAATTATTTCCCAGTCAGCCTGTTTTGTACGCGTTGAAAGCGGTGGCCTGTCTGCAACTCGAAAAATATGAAGAAGCTATAAATATACTGAAAGAAGGGGAACCTTATCTTCTGGATAATAAACCGTTAAAAATTCAGTTTGATTTGTACAAGGCCGAAGCCAATTATAAACTGAATAGGGTAGAGGAGGCGTTCAAAGCATTTGATGCTGTAATCAGCCTTGATCCGGAGAACTGGCTGGCAATGAACAACTATGCCTATTATCTTTCAGTAAGGAACGAAAACCTCGAGAAAGCGGAACAATTAAGTGGAAAGGCAGTCAAGGCCAATCCGGAAAACCCGACTTATCTCGACACCTATGCCTGGGTTTTGTTTATGCGCAAAGAATATACACTCGCTAAGTTTTACATGGAAACAGCAATCAAAAACGGGGGCGATAAAAACGGGGTGATTGTTGAACATTACGGCGATATTCTGTTCATGCTCGGCGAAAAGGAAAAGGCCATGGAGCAGTGGAAAAACGCCGTTGACAAAGGCGAAGTTTCAGAATTTTTAAATGAAAAAATTAAGCAGGGACGCTACATTGATAAATAAATTAAAGTGAGAAGAAATACTTTACAGGGAAAATCATATTTATGGATTGTCTTTTTTGTTTTACTAGGTTTTTCATCATGTAAAACGGCACGTGTTGCAACTACTTCAAAACTCACTGCGATCAGCACTAATAAGTTGATCAGGAATATTGAAAACAATGCCTTCGATTACAAATATTTATCAGTAAAAAGGATCAATTGCCTGTTCGACAATGGTACAACACAAACCTCGTTCAGGGCAAGCATTCAGGCCGAAAAAGACAAACAGGTAACGGTGATGATCACTAAAATGAATTTTCCGGTGGCAAGAATCTGGCTTACGCCCGACAGTGTTAAATTCATCAATTACCTTGAGAACAGTTACATGCTTGGCGATTACAGCAAGCTTAGCAAAATGCTTGGCATGGAACTCGATTTTCAGACTGTCAATGCCATTATTTCCAACGATGTTTTTTCAATTGGCGACGACAATCGTGAATATGAAACCTCGATCGATTCTGGAATGTATGTGCTGCAATCGGAAAAAAAAATGGATGCATTTGAAGCCGGTCAGAAATTGCGCGAACCTGCGAGACGTGAAAAAAAGCAGGCTGAAAGAACGACGGTCAATCAGCGGTTGTACATTGATCCGGTAAGCTATAAACTCCGTAAAATAAGAATGGACGATGCTGCAAACTCACGGAGTGTGAAAGTTGAATTTTCTGATTTTCAGAATGTCGAAAAACAATTGTATCCCGGTGATGTATTCCTTCATTTTCTTAGTACTGAAAACAACATGAAAATGAGCCTCAAACTGAGCAATTTTTCGACGGAAAAAGAAAAAGAAGTTCGTTTTAAAGTACCTGAAAAATTTACCCAAAATGGTCATTAATAAAACTGGAAAATTCTTCATTTTAATCCTGATGGTCTTTCTGTCTGTTACGTCGTACGGACAGTCACTCGACGAATTGCGCAAAAAAAAGGAGAAAACTAACGAGGAGATCAAATATACCAACCGCTTGCTTGACGAAGCCAAAAAGAATGAAAAGCAAACGCTGAACAAATATAAAATACTGAACAAACAGATTGAATTGCGCACCCACCTGATCACCGGAATTAATTCGGAAGTCGGGGTTTTGGTCGATTTTATTGACCAGAATGCATGGTTGGTCAGTTCCCTGAATTCCGATTTGGAGGAATTGAAAAGAGAATATGCCGGAATGATTTTGTTCGCCCAGAGAAATCAGACCAATTACAGCAAGGTGCTGTTTATACTTTCGGCCAACAGTTTTAATCAGGCATACAAACGACTGATGTATTTGCGGCAATACGCCGAATACCGTAAAAAACAGGCCGAATTGATTCAATGGCTGCGGGATCTTGTTCAGCTAAAAGTTAAAAATTTAGAACGTCAGCGTACCGAAAAGGAAACCCTTCTTCAAAGTAAAAAGAGGGAAGCCGACCAGCTAAACAAAGAGAAAAAACAACAGGGACAATTCCTGACCAAACTTCAGCAGCAACAAAAGGGTTTTCAAAAGAAACTGCGCGAACAACAACGGATTGAAGCACAACTGAGCCGCGAAATAGAACGTATTATTGAAGACGAAGTTAAAAAAGCCAAGAAAAGCGGAAAAGATACTTATGAAATGACACCGGAGCAAAAACTGGTTTCAGGGCAGTTTGAACAGAATAAACGGCGCATTCCATGGCCGGTTGACAGGGGAGTGATTACCGATCATTTTGGGGTGCATGAACATCCGGTGCTGAAGAATATTCAGGTAAAAAACAATGGTATTGATATTTCGACCGCGCAGGGTTCGACCGCACGATCTGTTTTCGCAGGTGAAGTGAGCAGGGTGTTTGCGGTGACCGGTGGAAATGCTGCTGTAATAATCCGCCACGGAAAGTACCTCACAGTGTATTCCAATCTGGTGAATGTACAGGTCAAATCGGGCGATAAGGTGAGCGTAAAGCAAACCATTGGCACAATTGGTACCGACAACGACGATGGCGATAAAACAGTCCTTAAATTCCAAATCTGGAAGGAAAACGTAAAGCTTAATCCTGAAGACTGGATTGCGAAGTAATGATAAAACCATTGGCATGTCAACAACTCCTGAATTCGACGAACTTTTGTCTATGATTCAGGCCATTCAACCGGCCGGTGTAATGATTCCGAATATGCCTGTTGCCGTGTTTGTTCAGGAAGCGGAATACCTCCGCCATTGGTGCAAAGACGACCAGCACGCACTTATACGTGTTGGGCTCGACTGGGAACTGGTTAATTCACTTCCAATCCGTTCGCGCGCATGCAGTCAGGCTCAGTCGCTCTGGATGAAGGATAACAATTTGCGCCCGAAAGCCATGCAGGATTGGAAAGAACAGTCGCCCGCTGCATTTGCGCTGCGCGACCAGATGATTCACTCCTTTCGTTTTGCGTTTCGCAGACACGAAAACCTGTTGGCCAGTGTCAGCGAAATTGCGGAGGGAAACTCCAATTCGGATTTGGTGCAGGATCTCAACGATTTGCCGACACTCGGGAAGGCCAATCTTGATTTGCTGACGGCCATCAGTTTTGAGCCTGAATTACTTGATACTGCCGCAATACTGGCTGGAAGCATGGCGAACTTACTGGCTGCGATGAACAATGAGCACAAAAAAGGCCGCGAATCCGTGATTATTCGCAACAAGGCCTATACTTACCTGAAACAGGCAGTCGATGAAATCCGCGTATACGGCAAGTTTGCTTTCAGGCATCACCCGGAACGGCAAAAAGGGTACGCCAGCGACCACTGGAGGAAATAATACCGAAAGTTTCTGAAATACATGCCCATGTTAGCCATGGCGAATATTTCTATTTCCATGGAGTTTATTTTTTCTACCATGGCCATTGAATATATCCCATGGTGGTTAATTTTACTCCCATGGCGGTGAAAGTCAATACAGGGCATGTGAGGCAGGTCACTTTAGGCGATTGGGCATCTTAGTTTTATTGAAGATGAAACACGATTTTCTAATATCACACGCCTTTAGCGTTTTAATAAATTTAACACAACCATGCTAATGCCGATATATCCAAAACTCTGGGTATATTAAGGATGTTGGCACATATTTATGGTTTATCGGAGTCGGAGATAACGATTGCGTAGAACCGGTAAATAAGTAGTAACTTTCGTTGGACAAATTTGACAATCTTGACACTTTAATCGTCCACGAAGTCAGAATTGTCCAACGATAAGAAAAATAAAAAAACTGAGGCCAATGGATAAACAATACAACCCCGATGGTTTTATCCCTAAACATGGAGGTTACGAACGTTTGGTAACCTACCAAAAAGCTGAAGTGATTTACGATGGTACCTACTATTTCTGCAAAAAGTATTTCCATGCCTACGACCGCACCATCGACCAAATGGTACAAGCCGCCCGTTCGGGCAAACAAAATATTGTTGAAGGGAGCATGGCATCGGGTACGTCAAAAGAAACGGAAATCAAACTCACCAATGTTGCAAGGGCTTCGCTCGAAGAACTTTTAGTAGATTACAAAGATTTTTTGCGAACCCGCAAACTTCAAATCTGGGACAAGAAGCACCTCTATTATCCCCATCTCACAAAACTACTAACGATACCTAACGCTACTTACGGAACTTACCAAAAGGGTATTGAAAGTTCCGACCCCGAAGTGTCAGCCAATGTAATGATTGGCCTGATCAATATAACTTCCTACTTACTCGCCAAGCAGTTAAAAACTTTGGAAAAGGAATTTTTGCAGGAAGGTGGGCTGCGGGAACGAATGTCGCAAGCAAGAATTGATGTAAGGCGGAAACAAAAATAAAAGCGACTTTCCAAAATAGAATTAGAATCCAATTAATTGTTGTTATATAAAAAAATCCCCGCTCTTTCCGGAACGGGGATTCGTATTTGGTAGAAATTTTTCTTCCTAATTCGCCGATTCAAACTGTTTCAAAAACCGCACATCGTTTTCGAAGAAATGTCGGATGTCTTTGATGCCGTATTTCAGCATGGTGATGCGTTCGATTCCCATTCCGAAAGCAAAACCGGTGTATTTTTTACTGTCGATGTTGCAGGCCTCCAGAACATTCGGATCTACCATACCGCAGCCTAGAATTTCGAGCCAGCCGGTGTATTTGCAAACGTTGCAGCCTTCTCCTCCGCAGATAGAGCAGCTTACATCCATTTCGGCCGATGGTTCGGTAAACGGGAAGTATGAGGGACGCAAACGGATTTGTGATTTTTCGCCAAAAAGCTCACGGGCAAAATACAGCAAAGTTTGTTTCAGGTCGGCAAACGATACATTTTCATCCACATACAAACCTTCAATCTGGTGGAAAATGCAATGCGAACGGGCCGAAATGGCTTCGTTGCGGAATACACGTCCGGGGAAAATGGCACGAATGGGTGGTTGCGTTTTTTCCATCACACGTATTTGTACGCTGGAAGTATGCGTGCGAAGCAACACGTCGGGATCTTTTTCGATGAAAAAAGTATCCTGCATATCGCGGGCCGGGTGTTCCGGAGGAAAATTCAATGCTGAAAATACATGCCAGTCATCTTCAATTTCCTGACCTTCAGCAATTGTAAAACCAAGTCGGGTAAAAATGTCGATCATTTCGTTTTTAACAATCGACAACGGATGGCGGCTTCCAAGTTTCATTGGATCGCCGGGCATGGTCAGGTCGATGCCTGAAGCGCCCTGATCGGCAGTTTCAAAATTGTCTTTCAGCTCGTTAATCCTGTTGACAGCAAACTCTTTCAAATCGTTGATGGCCTGTCCAACTTCTTTTTTTATCTCAGCCGGTACATCTTTAAATTCGTTAAAAAGCTGTCCAACAAGGCCTTTTTTGCTGATATATTTAATACGTAATTCTTCAACTTCCTCTTTGGCCGATACCGAAATCTCTTCAATTTCAGCCTTTAATTGTTTGATTTTGTCTAACATTTGATTCATGCTATTGAATTTGAGCGGCAAAGATAATGATTCGAAAATAATTATTCCAGAATCCTGATTTTTTTGACCCGAATGTCTTTTTTAGGCCTGAAGTCGCTGGAAACTTCCACGTTTGAAATCTGATCGGCGATTTCTATTCCTTCCGCCACCTCGCCAAAAATGGTATAAGTTCCGTCGATATGAGGCGCTCCGCCAATGGTTTTATAAGTGTTTCGCTGCTCTTCGGTAAATTGGTGATTGTTCTCTTTTTCAAGTTCATCGAGTTCGATATCGTTGTAAATACGACCGGTTACAATGTAAAACTGTGATCCGTCGGAGCGTTTTCGCATATTTTCAGTATCCGGTTTTCGGGGCGAGCCAATTACACCCCGTTTGTGATACATTCCCGGAACAATGTGTGCAGGCAAAGTATAACCCGGCCCTTTCCAGCCAACCACATCGTCGGCAGTGGCATACCGGGTATCGGCGGCGCCGCTTTGTACGCAAAATCCTTTGATAACGCGGTGAAAAAGTAAATCATCAAAATAATTTTCACGCACCAGTTTGATAAAGTTATCGCGGTACTGCGGCGTTTTATCCGACAATTTTATCCTGATATTTCCCAGATCGGTTTCAATTACCAGTCCCTTTATTTTGTCGTTGGCAGTACTTGAGTTTGCGATTGTTGGTTTATTCAATTCGCTCAAAGGTTGAACATTTCCGGCCTTTTTAAGCAAGTCGGAAATGAAAACAGAAGGTATCACAAAAGTATGTGTATCGAAATCGATAATCTGCATAAAAGCCAAGCCGATGCATTTCTGGTTGGCATCGAATACCGGATTTCCCCCACTTTTTGAACGCAATTGGTTGGTAATCTTGTAATGTTTAGCACCCAACATATTTGAGTAATTCATTACAACTCCTTCGTGTAAAGGCACCACATTGGTTGTTGGTTTGCTCAGGTAAATTGTTTTTTCCTTTTCAGGTAAAATAGAATCCAGCAGCACAACCGGAGTTCTTTTAATTCCTTCTATTTTTATTAAAATGAGGTCGTTAACACGATCAAAGCCTAAAAAACCGCTCACCTGGTATTTGTTGTTTTCGTCAAATGGAACAACGACTGCTTTATTGGCCGATTCGAAAAACGACAATCGGGTGACAGCAATGTCAGGAGCAATAAAAAAGCCCATTCCGCTTTCCAGAATCCGGTTGTTCTCGAAGGTTTCAATAGTAAAAATGGACGAAGAAATTTCTGCAAAACCAGTGGTCGATTGCTCTTTTTCAACTTCCGCAGATTTTTGAGCCTTTTTATTATCTGACGAACTGCAGCTAATAAGGAAAAAACCAATGATCCAAACGATGTTCTTAATGTTTCTCATTATTCAAGTAGGATTACAGTAATTTTCACATCGGTAAAAGGGCGGTCGTTCTCATCCTTTTTAAGAGCGGCGATTTTATCAATCACTTCCAATCCTGAAATGCATTCCCCGAAAATGGTATATTTTCCGTCAAGATCTGGATATCCGCCCATGGTGGTATAGGCTTGGCGCTGTTTTTCGTTGAAGATTAGTTTTCCCGGATGCAATTGATAATCGGTATCAATCTGTCGTTTGACTTCGTCGGCAATGGCCCTGAATTCATCCACTTTCTTTTCAGCTTTCAGTTTTGCTAATTGTTGTTTTATTTCAGGAGTGAAATATCGTGCATTAATTTTATTCTGAATGGGCCGGTTGACGGCCATTTCCAGCGTATCCAATTTTCCGGAGGTATAAACCTGACCCTTGATGATGAAAAACTGAGAAATGTCGGACTGCTTGAACGGATTGACATTATCGGCCTGACGGGGTGCGCACAAGGCGCCTTTTTTATGGAAAAACTGTGGCAAAATCTCGTCATCCACCGTTTTGTCCGGATCGCCATATCCAATGCGCTTGCCGGGAGCTGCGTTGCGCGACGATCTCGACCCGCCCTGAATGAGGTAATCCTGAATAACCCGGTAGAAAAGCGTTTGATCGTAATAGCCTTCTTTGGCCAACTGAATAAATGCATCGCGATGTTTGGGCGTTTCGTCGTACAACCTGAACTTCATTGTTCCAAGGTTGGTCGAAATCTGCACAATCGGGCCTTGTGCAAAAAGCGGACACATTAAAAGAACAAGGAGGGCTGTAAATACGATTTTCTTCATTTCCGGTTGGTGGAATTATTTGATCATTTTAATGCTGAATTTAATGTCCTTTTGCGGCCGGTTGCTCTGATCGGTTGGTTGTTTTGCAATGCTGTCGATGACTTCCATTCCTTCAACGATTTCGCCAAAAACAGTGTAGCCATTGTCCAGCGACGGATAACCCCCAACAGTCGTGTAGGCCTTTTTTTGCTCATCTGAAAACCGGATAGAGGGTAATTTCGCGGCTTCTGCAGCAACGGTGTCGCGAAGGGCATTTATCCTTGCCATTATTTCGTCCTGTTTTCCTTCAGTACTGAGTTTATTCAATTCAGGTTCAATCGCTTTTACCCGCATTTGCATCATACTCATCTTGCGCGATTCTTCCATTTTGGTTTGCATCGAGTCAAGTTCTCCCGGCCTGAATACTTTTCCCTGAAGTATGTAAAATTGTGAAGCGGATGATCTCTTCTCCGGATTTGACTGATCTCCCTTTCGGGCTGCAGCCAAAACGCCCCTTCGGTGGAAAAATTTTGGGTTTATTTCAGCAGGAATGGTATAGCCCAAATCGCCACCACCCAACATTTGTCCGGGAACTGCATTCTTCGAATTCGGATCGCCGCCTTGCACCATAAAACCCTGAATTACGCGGTGAAACAGTAAATCGTTATAAAAACCTTCGCTGGCAAGTTTAATGAAGTTGTCGCGGTGCAGGGGAGTTTCATTGTAAAGTTTAACTTTGATGGTTCCGAATTCGGTTTCTATCTGCACCATTTTCTCCTCTTTATTGTTTTCTGCCAGTCCGCACGAAATGTTTACAAACAAACCCATGGCCACTAAAAATAGAGCTAACTTA
>DAITNH010000176.1:0-11271 GCA_036834745.1 Prolixibacteraceae bacterium | reverse complement strand
CTGAATATCCCGGATATAAAGCTGCAAACTTGTTTTTCCCCTGAATTCGTTTTCGGCAATTGAATAACAAATATCGAAAGGCAAACCCTGGCTGATTGCATCGAAGTGGTGGGCCTGGTTAAAAGCGATTGCTGAAAATTGAGAGGAATTGCTGGTTGGTTCAATCAAATCCAATTTTAAATGTTCCATATTTTTACCTACAGCGCGGCTTGAACCGCTGTCGAGTACATTTTCGGTAATGAAAACCGGAATCATGTTGTGCGGACCAAAAGGTGCAAACTGTTTCAGCAGACGGTAAAATTTTGGCGTAATATCCGAAAGCAATATTTTGGCTTCTGCCTCAATCGATTCAGTTTGTTGCTTATCGGTTATCAGTTTGGTAACAACATCTTCGAAACGGCGCGAAAACTCGTAAATATTTTCGATTTTCATAGTCAGGCCTGCGGCGTACATGTGCCCTCCATACGATTCAAGCAAATCGCTGCAAAGTCCGATCGCTTCATACAAATCGAAATCGCGCACTGAACGGGCCGAACCTGTTGCCATGCCATTCGATTCGGTTAATACCACTGTCGGGCGGTAGAAATGTTCTGTAAGGCGCGAAGCAACAATTCCAACCACTCCCTTGTGCCAGTCGCGGTTATAAAGTACAGTTGCATTTTTTGAATCATGATCAGGATTGCGTTCAATCATCGCGAGCGCTTCCTGGGTAATGTCACGGTCGAGGGTTTTCCTGATTTCGTTGTATGAATTTATTTCGTCACCCAGCAGCATTGCTTCTCTTTCGTTGGTAGCAGTCAAAATTGCCACCGATTTCTTGCCATGTTCAATCCGGCCAGAAGCGTTGAGCCGTGGCCCGATTTTGAAAACGATATCACTGATTGATATTTCTTCGGAATTGAACCCTGAATATTGCATGATGGTTTTCAGACCAATACTTGGCGAGGTGTTCAGCTTTTTCAGTCCGTAATAAGCCATCACTCGGTTTTCTCCGGTTACCGGAACAATATCGGAAGCGATACTGACAACGAGTAAATCAAGTAATTCGCTGAGCTCTGAAAAAGGCACATTGTTCATTTTCGAATATGCCTGGAGGAGTTTAAAACCTACACCGCAACCCGAAAGTTCTTTGTATGGATAGCTGCAATCCGGACGTTTTGGGTCGAGCACCGCCACTGCATCAGGAATAACATCATCAGGATTGTGGTGATCGCAAATGATGAAATCGATCCCAAGATCTTTGGCCATTTGAATTTTCTCGACTGCTTTAATGCCGCAATCGAGTACAATTACCAAAGTGATTTTTTGTTCTGCGGCATAAAGAATACTGGTTTTCGAAATTCCGTAACCTTCAGAGTAACGGTCAGGAATGTAATAATCGAGGTTTTGTATTCGTGTGCGGAGGAAAGTGTACATCAAGGCTACCGAAGTAGTTCCATCAACATCGTAATCGCCGTAAATCAGCACTTTTTCCTGATTGTTGATTGCCCTTTCAAGTCGCTCTACAGCTTTGTCCATGTCCTTCATCAGAAAAGGATCGTGAAGATCTGTCAATTTTGGCCTGAAGAATGTCTGTGCTTCAGCATAATTAGTAATTCCTCTTTGTGCCAAAAGATTGGCAATAATCATATTAACATTTAACGCTGCCGATAAATGTTTAATGATATTTATATCGCCCTCTTTTTTAATATTCCAAACTTTCCCCATCACGTTTTCTTCAGAACAATGCTGATTTTTTCAAAAATTTCTCAAAGATAGAAAATGAACTTAGATATAGAAAGTATATGCTCTACATTCCTGCATATTTTGTTAATAATTTTGATTGCAATAGTTTGTTATCTTTGCCGGAAATTTTTTGAATTTTTTAATCGTACGAACGAATGAGTATATCTGATTTAAGCGAACAGGAGATCATTAGACGCAGCTCCTTGCAAAAGATGAAGGAAATGGGCGTTAACCCCTATCCCGCTGCTGAATTCCCGGTAAATGTATTGGCACTTGAGATCAAAGAAAAATACAATCCTGAATTGAATAATTTCCAGGAAGTAGTTGTCGCTGGTCGCATTATGAGCCGCCGAATCATGGGAAAAGCTTCGTTCGCCGAATTGCAGGATTCTTCAGGAAGAATACAACTGTACATGAACCGTGACGAAATTTGTCCGGATGAAGATAAAAGTCTGTACAATGAAGTATTCAAAAAACTACTCGATATTGGCGATATTGTTGGCATAAAAGGCTTTGTATTTATTACGCAGACCGGAGAACTTTCCATACATGTAAGAGAATTTAGCGTGTTGAGCAAATCGCTTCGTCCGCTGCCGGTCGTAAAAGAAAAAGACGGTCAGTTGTTCGATGCGGTTACTGATCCGGAAATGAGGTATCGTCAGCGTTATGTCGATTTGATTGTTAATCCGCAGGTAAAGGACACCTTTATCAAACGGACCAAAATCATCAATACGATGCGCCAGTTTTTCAACGAACAGGGTTACCTCGAAGTTGAAACACCCATCCTGCAATCTATCCCCGGAGGAGCAACTGCCCGTCCGTTTATCACCCATCACAATGCATTGAATATTCCGCTATACTTGCGTGTTGCCAACGAACTTTACCTGAAACGGCTGATTGTTGGTGGTTTTGATGGAGTTTACGAGTTCTCTAAGGATTTTCGAAACGAAGGAATGGACCGAACTCACAATCCGGAATTTACCGTAATGGAAATTTATGTGGCCTACAAAGACTACGTCTGGATGATGAACTTCACCGAAGAAATGATTGAACGCGTGGCCATTGCGCTGCACGGAACTACCGATGTTCAACTTGGCAATGAGACAATCAGTTTCAAACGTCCGTTTAAACGGGTGACCATGTACGATGCCATCAAGGAACATACGGGCTTTGATATTTCAGGAAAAACGGAAGATGAACTCAGGGATATTTGCAAACAGGTTGGCATCGAAACCGACCCGACCATGGGAAAAGGCAAACTAATCGACGAACTGTTCGGCGAAAAATGTGAACACCATTATATACAACCTACATTTATCATCGACTATCCGGTCGAAATGTCGCCGCTGACCAAGAAACACCGGTCGGTTGAAGGACTGACAGAGCGTTTCGAACTGATGGTGAACGGTAAGGAACTGGCAAATGCCTATTCGGAACTGAACGACCCGATTGATCAGCGCGAACGTTTTGAAGATCAGATGAAGCTCTCGGAAAAAGGTGATGATGAGGCGATGTTCATTGATCAGGATTTTTTACGCGCCTTGGAATATGGAATGCCGCCAACTTCAGGAATGGGAATTGGAATTGACCGTTTGACCATGTTCATGACCAACAACCTATCGATTCAGGACGTACTTTTCTTCCCTCAAATGAAGCCTGAAAAAAATGCGGATGCTGCTGATCCTGATGAAAAATTCGCTGAACTCGGAATTCCTTCAGATTGGATCGAAGTCATAAAAAAAATAGGGTTAAAAAAAGTTAAAGAGTTAAAAGAAGTTAAAGCCAGTAAATTTTTTAACGACATTTGTGGCTTCAACAAAAAAAATAAGCTGGGCCTGATCAATCCGTCAATGGATGATGTAACCAAATGGTTGTCGTAACCGGGAAAAAGAAATGTTTGCAAACTCAAAAATAGCTATAATCGGAAGTGGAAGTTGGGCCACAGCACTTGCAAAAATTCTTTTGCACAATGTTGAAAGCATCAACTGGTATTTCCGAAATCCTGACAATATTGAACAATTCAACCGGTTTAAACACAATCCCAGTTACCTGCGGGGTGTTGAATTTGATGTAAGCCGGATACATTTCTTCACCGACATCAACAAAGCTGTTGACGGCGTTGATATTGTGATCCTTGCCATTCCTTCCGCGTTTCTAAAAGAAGCCATGTCAAGCGTCACCGTTGACCTGAACCCGAAATTTATAGTTTCAGCCGTAAAAGGCATAGTTCCTGAAGACAACCTGATTGTCGGTCAATATCTTCACCAGTATTTCAATATTCCGTACGAACGGATCGGAGTTATTGCCGGTCCTTGCCATGCTGAGGAAGTCGCTCTGGAAAGGTTGTCATATCTGACCATTGCTTGTCCTGACGTAAAAAGAGCCCGGGCTTTTGCATTCCGTCTCGAATGTCCATACATCCGAACCCATGTTTCCGACGACATCTACGGAACCGAATATGCTTCGGTGCTGAAAAATGTCGTAGCCATTGCTTCAGGAATTGTCCACGGTTTGCGCTACGGCGATAATTTCCAGGCAGTGCTTATTTCAAATGCCATTCAGGAAATTAAACGTTTTGTTGATAAAGTTCACCCAATTACGCGTGACATTAAAAGTTCGGCTTATCTGGGCGACTTGCTGGTTACCGCCTATTCTCAGTTCTCCAGAAACCGTACTTTTGGAACCATGATCGGCAAAGGTTATTCTGTTCGTTCGGCTCAACTCGAAATGCACATGGTTGCCGAGGGTTATTACGCGGCCAAGTCCATCAAGGAAATCAACGAAGAATTCAGGGTAAATATGCCGATTGCCGAAGCCGTTTATAATATTTTATACGAGAACATCTCCCCCGCCATCGAAATCAGATTGTTAACTGAAAATCTTAGATAAAAACACAATGGAAAAAATAGCCTTAAATTTTGAGAAGACTTTTGATTTTATTTCAAAAGACTCCATTTTCTCATACAAGAAAGCGATTGAAAGCCACAATGTGGCACTTTTCAACAAAACCGGAAAAGGAAACGACTTCCTCGGTTGGACCACTTTGCCAACATCAATCGGCGAAGCTGAACTGGCTGATTACGAAGCGACCGCAGCCAAGCTGGTAGCCAAAAATATCGACATTTTTGTGGTAATTGGCATCGGTGGTTCTTACCTCGGAGCCAAAGCGGTTGTTGATGCACTTTCTGACAGTTTTGCTCATCTGAAAGAACGCAAAAGTCCTTTTATCCTTTTCGCCGGACAAAACATCAGCGAAGATTACCTGTTCGAACTTCGCGAGTTGCTGAAAACCAAAGAATACGCAATGGCGGTAATTTCCAAATCGGGAACAACTACCGAACCTGCATTGGCTTTCAGGTTACTGAAACAGGACATTGAAGATAAATACGGAAAAGCAGAAGCAAACGAACGTATTGTGGCTATTACCGATGCCAGCAAAGGCGCATTGCGCTCACTGGCTACCATCGAAGGTTACAAAACTTTTGTTATTCCTGATGATGTTGGCGGTCGTTATTCTGTGCTGACTCCGGTAGGTTTGCTTGCCATCGCCGTTGCCGGATTCGATATCCGCGCATTGGTACAGGGTGCTGTTGACATGCAACATGCAACCGGGGTGGATGTTCCGTTCGAAGAAAACCTGGCAGCTCAATATGCCGCAGTTCGCAACGAACTGTATAAAAATGGCAAAAAGGTTGAAATTTTCGTCAACTACAATCCCAAGCTTCATTTTCTGGCCGAATGGTGGAAACAGCTTTACGGCGAAAGTGAAGGAAAAGAAGGCAAAGGTATTTTCCCTGCATCGGTTGACAATACTTCCGACTTGCACTCAATGGGTCAATACATTCAGGAAGGCGAACGCACTTTGTTCGAAACCGTTGTTTCAATAGCAAGTCCCGACCGCGAAGTTCGCATCCCAACTGATGCTGCTGATTTGGACGGACTGAATTTCCTCGCCGGAAAACGTGTTGACGAAGTGAATAAAATGGCAGAACTGGGAACTATGCTGGCCCATGTTGACGGCGGAGTTCCAAACATTCAGATTGTACTGCCAAAACTGAATGAATATTTCCTTGGTCAGTTGATTCAGTTCTTTGAAGTAGCCTGCGGTTTAAGCGGATACACTTTGGGAGTGAATCCATTCGATCAGCCCGGAGTGGAAGCCTACAAAAAGAACATGTTCGCCCTGCTCGAAAAACCAGGTTACGAAGAAGCTACAAAAGCGATTAAAAAGCGGCTATAGTTTAAGAAATATAAAAAATGCGAAAGCGAAATCTCAGGTTTGAGGTTTCGCTTTTTTTTATTGAAACAAGAGAGCAGGATTTATCCTATTTCAAATCCAATATGAAGCCTGGGTTCATTTGCGTTCATACATCAATTGTGCTCCCTTAATTGCGGAATTTATGAATGAATATTTATTTAATTTTTCATTTTCAAATTCATCATTGGTATATACAACAACATCAACTGGAAGTTTTGTGCCAATCAGTAATCTTTGAATCTCAATACTGCGTTTATACCTGGGTTCCAGTGTCTCCTTAACAACGAGCAAATCTATATCGCTATCCTCATTTGCCATTCCTGTAGCGTAAGAGCCAAATAGAAATATTTTGTCTGGATTTACATTTGATGCAATCCTGTTTATCAAGTTTGATATTGTTGATTCATCTATCATATTACCAAAATTTTACTTCATAAAGATAAACATTTTCATTTGAGAAACTATCCTTCAGAATTGCGTTCCGAAACAGTCACTATTTTAAATAGTGTTGCGAAGCATAATCCTGAATTGAGGTTTCGTTTTTTTATTGCTGAACCTGATCTTCAGTTATACTGGTTATTTGTTTTATCCCAAATGCAAGATTAATCCCAAAAGCCACGGATGCCAGTTGTGCTTTTTCATAATTTATCAATTGGTTAAGATTGTCGGTAACCACAAATAAATCTGATCCGGGAAGAATGCGTAATCTGATTCCAAGTCCCAGATTGTGATAGGAATAAGCATTGGTATAACTTACCGATGTTGAAAGCTTCCGCCCCATATATCCATTTAAAGACAGGGTGGCCGAAGCCTTGTTGTCATTTTCGAACATTACATTCTTTACAAGTAATCCGGTATTCCATTTGGGTGAGAGTTTGTAGTTTACCCCCAAATAGATTTTTGAAGGTATCTTTATTTTTACCGATTGATTTTTGCTTATTTTATAAGTTTCATTTTCGAGTGAAGATACATAGCCATTCTCCTTCCATTTGGAACTGCCAATATCCAACAAACTTGCTGATACCGAGAATTTTTTACTCAATTCATAATTGACACCAAAATCAAAAGCAAAGCCAGCATTCTGAAATAGACTTGAGACTTTTATATCCTCCTTCCAATTTTCAGGCAAAATATCTTCATCCTCATCAAGCTCTCCATTTCCATCTATAGCTCGCGGATTGATGGGAACGGGTAACCCGATTTGAGCCTCACCGGAATATTCAGTTTCAAAATCATATTGCCCGGTTTGAGACACTTCTAAACTTAGCTTGTCTGACCTGATTCCGCCCAATGCACCAATCAGCTTTGGTGAAATCCCGATGGTAAATTTTTCACCAAATACCCTGCTGTAGGTAATTGCAACCTGCGAAAAACTATTAAATACAACGTTCGCTCCTTCAATATTTAAAGGCATTCGGTCAGCGATTTTTTCGTAATCATCCAATAAATACACAAAATTGGAAGGAGCTTTTAACTCTAAAAAGCTTCGGACACTTGCAGACATGGAAAAATACCCTTTGTTTTTCAACCCGAACCCAAAAGCTAACAAGTTGGTTCTGGTTTCGAGATTTATTTGGTTAAAATCACCTATTGAATTGATAAATTCATCGGGATTGTAGTTTTCAGATTCCAGGTTATCTTGAAAGTCCATAAACTGCCTGTAATTGAACCCTGAATTATAGATGTCTATTTGATTACCCCCGATTCCCGGAAGATTCAGAAAGAAGTTGACACGTGGCATCAATGCCGGATTGAAATTTAGTTGTTGCGGAAGGCGGTCCATAAAATACATGGTATTCTGAGCAATAGTATTTAGCGAAAAACAACTCAATAAAAGGACTTGTAATAAGAAGTGTAGTTTTTTCATATTAGTTGATTTTATTATTACTTATTTAATTTTCCGCTTTGTGTATTGCCATCTACATTCAGTTTGTACAAATATATCCCGCTCCGGAATCCTTCCATATTTACTTTTTCATTAATATCCATTCCTTTGTATAAATATTCCATTCGTGCTCTTTTATTTCTATGATCATGTGACTAAAGATCCAATCATCATCCTCAAAGGGTAAAATAAAGTCATTGTTGTTGTAATTATTGCTAAACGCAAAAAGTTAAATTTCCTTTATTCTCATTGGCAAGCTCCTCTTTTGCAGCATCATACCTTAGTTTCAGAATGTCATAAAAATCCAAAGATAAGAATTTATTGATTATTGATGTTAATTGGTGGTTTTGTCCAAATAGAAACTTATTTCTTGTGTCAGCTTTCCGTTATGTCGTAAATACACGTTAAAAAATACACTCCGGAAATCTCACTGTAAAATTACTTCAGAACTGATTGCACGTTGTATTCGTGTAGGCATCATATAATTTGAATCCCAAAATTATTCGCTAAAGAAATTTTGAGTTCAACACCAAAATAAAAAATACGTAGAGTCATAATTCAAAAATTACCATAACTTTCCGAAGCGAAATCTCCATTGAGGTTTCGCTTTTTTTATTCAGATATGGCAGAGATTAAGTCGGAAGAGTGGAAAGGATATGCTTATGCAATTACCGGAACCATTGCATTTTCAAGTTTGTATGTTTTTAGCAAAGCTGGCCTGAACCAGGTTGAACTGGCGCAATTTGGCCTGTATTATTTTGGGATGGGATTTCTGATCAACCTGGTATTTATTCTGGTCTCTGGAAAATACAGGCAGATCCCAGCAATTTCAAGAAAAATTATTGGATTGCTTGTTCTTCTCGGTGTAATCGATGTTATTTCAAATATCACCTTTTTCATGGCCATTCAGGCCATTCCGGACCCGTCGGTCACCTCCTTTTTGGGAAACCTGTTTCCTGTATTCCTGAGTATTCTGGGTATTACTTTCCTGAAGGAACGTTTCACTCTGATTGAAGCGCTGGGTGCAATGATTGCCCTGGCAGGTGCATTCGCCATCAGTTATTCGGGCGATTTGAGCTGGAGCAAATTTTTCATTCCCGGAACCGGATTTGTGGTCATTAACACGCTCTTTGCTGCCACTGTTTCAGTAATTGTAAAAAAGAATGTTCAAAAGGCCAGTCCCGAAGTATTTAACCTGAACTCAAATGGCTGGATCTTCCTTTTCTTTCTCATCTATTTTTTGCAAAGTGGGCAATCGCTCGCCATCCCGGTGTCAGCCTTCAGGAACATTGCTTTGGCAGCATTTTTGGGTGCTTTCATCGGACTGTTGTCGTTCTACTATTCGTATCGTTACATCACTGCATCGCGGTCGTCGATCATCCAAAGTTTAAAAGGAATTTTTGTGCTGATCATTGCATACTTTTTCTTCGGAAATTTTCCACTTCCAATTCAACTATGGGGCGGAGCAGTAACCATTGCGGGAGTAATCATCATGACTTTGGCCCAGGCGGGAGTGTTGCGGGTCGGGAAACGTCAATGAATAGTTGAGCGCAATCGGGTTTCTGAATAAATGAGTCATTCAATTTACTGATGAAACCTGACATTGTTCCGGTTGTGCGGAATACCCATAAAATCAATGATTTGTTGTTTTGAAACAGGCGCAGTGGCACCAATCGTGGTGGCTATCAATGCACCGGCTGCATTGCCGAAACGGAGCGCTTCATCAATCGGTTGTCCGTTCATGTAATAATGTACAAATCCGGCAGAGAATGCATCACCCGAGCCAACCGTATCTCCCAAACTGACCTGATATCCGGGATCGTAATGAAAAACATCCTCCTGTGTCAGGCAGAAAGCTCCGTTTGAACCAAGCGTGCAAAGGATGATTTCAAGATCGAATGTTTCGAGGGCTTCCTTTGCCAGGTCTTTCAGATTCACACTTTTCAGTCCAAGTAATTCTTTGGTGATCAACAATTCCTCATCATTGGTTTTCAGAATATTTGCCATTCTCAGGCTTTCCTCAACAGAAGCAGCGGTATAACATTTTTTTCGAAGATTGATATCCAGAAACTTAACAACGTCGGGCGATTCGTTAATCAATTCCCTCAAAGTATTTTTTGAAATGCCATATCGTTGCACCAACGTTCCGAAACAAACGCAATCGGCTCCACTAAAAGCATCGATCATCTCATAATTAATTTCAATGTGATCGTAGGCAACATCGGTGATAATATTAAAATCGGGAATTCCATTTTCGTCAATCTTTACTTTTACCGAACCGGTCGGAAATTCATAGTCAGTTTGGATGTTCTCGTCAGAAAGACCAAGACGACGAATCGCCTCACGTGCCTCACGTCCTGCCTTGTCGTTCCCCACCTTGCTGAGCAAAGTGCCGTGGTCGCCGAATGAATTTATACGGTAAATGAAATTGGCAGGCGCGCCTCCAAGCACTTTTCCCGCTGGAAGTAAATCCCATAACAACTCACCAAAAGCGGCAATTTTTTTCGGCATGATTTAAATTTAAAATAGGTCGGCAAGATAAATAAAAAACAAAAAATGCCGTTTGTAATCTTAGGTTTATTATGAACCAACAATTAACAACCTATGTCTGTTATAACGAAATGAATTATCTGGCTCATATCTATCTTTCCGGCGATTCTGAAGAAATTAAACTCGGAAATTTCATAGGTGATTTTGTGAAGGGGAACCGGCATCAGGAATTTCCGGAGCAGGTGGCTTATGGAATACTTCTTCACCGGCGAATTGATTCGTTTACCGACCAACATTCTGATGTGAAGGAATGTATCAAACTGTTGCGTCCCGGTTACGGCAGATATTCAGGTATAATTGCCGATGTATTTTTCGATCATTTTCTGGCCGCCAACTGGAACGATTATTCGGTACACACTTTGCGAAACTTTGCAAAAAATGCGCATACCGTTTTCCTGTCAAATTTCGGATTGCTCCCATTTAGGGTGAAACAGTTTTTGCCTTTTCTGATACACCACAAACGCCTGGAATCGTATGCCAAAAGGGAAAATCTCCTGAATGTATTTGAAATCATGTCGCGCCGCACTTCCCTGCCCGCCAACAGCGACTGGGCGATGCAGATTCTGAACGAGGAATACGATCAGTTTGAAGCCCTGTTTCGGAGTTTCTTTCCTGAATTAATTGACTACGTGGAAACGGAGTTTGCTGTAGAAATTGCAAGACCGGAAAAAGTCCGCTAACTCCGAAGGAGTTAAATGTTAATGACCTCCAGTGAAACTGGAGGATTGCGAATACGCCCGAATAGAGCGCGACCCGAAAAGCCTGCCAGCAGCAGGCTGGGGTTGAATTTATTTTTGGAATTCGTTCGTTCAACCCACTTCTGGGTTGTGGTTCACGGTTTTTACCTTTGCCC
>DAITNH010000175.1:8076-11383 GCA_036834745.1 Prolixibacteraceae bacterium | reverse complement strand
ATACAATCATTAACTGAAATTTTTGGATAAATGTTTCATCAATCACGTTTACCTGATCAAGGGTGATATGGTTGGGCGCTTCCTGCTCAATCGCCCTGATGGCTTCCTTTATTTCAATGTGGTTTTTGATTATACCAACCGGATCGGTTACAGTTACCTGTGCTTCTGAATTATTAATAAGTCGCTGAAGATATTCAATCAGGAAATTGTCTTTCTCAGAATAAAACGGTGCAATAATTTGTTCCCAGTTACCTGTATTTTTATCTACTAAAATTCCGACCGGAGCTTTGCTGTTCGAAAGAATATTTTGAGTACGATCGTCAAAAGGTGAGTTGCCAAATAATTTTTCTTTTCCCGACACTTTGTGAATCAGGCGGTCGGGATTTACGATACTGGTGGTATAACCAAGAATTTTGCCCAAAAGACTCCCTTCAAAAATTGACTGTCCGATACCAATAAGCAACAGATCGAATGCTCCCCTGTTGGTTATTTCAGTAATGTCAGTGTCAATGTCGTCAGTAGCTTTAAAAAGGGTGGTAATTTTCTGGTTTAGATGTTTCGATTCCTGAATGACCGGTGAGAAACTTTCATTTTCATATTCCTTTATGTTGTAATGGTGCAGCACATTGTTTGAACAAAGATGTAATGCGGTAACTGTGGCATTTCCATTCTGTTTTTTAATCATATTGCTGGCAAGTCGAAGCAGTGATCGTCCCATTTCAGGATTGCCAAAAGATAAAATAATCTTGTATTTTACGAGTTGGTTCACCTGTTCGGAAAGCAAGCTTGGCTTTTTCCTGAATATTCGATTAATTAAGTCCAGCACAGGACCTGTCATGAAAGTAGTGACCAAAGCCATAATGACCATCATCGAAAAAATTTCAGGCGAGAGGATACCCAAATCGTACCCAATGCTAAGTACCACGAGTTCCATTAGTCCCCGGGTATTCATCAGCGCACCGATGGTCAGGCTGTCGCGCCAGTTTTGGCCCATGATTTTTGAAGCCAGGGCACTGCCAACAAATTTTCCGGTGATGGCAACCAGAATAATCAGGCCGGTTACTTTCCAGAGATAAATATCGTTCAATAGTCCTATCTGGGTCCTCAGTCCGGTAAAAACAAAAAAGAGCGGAAGAAGCAGCACAAGGGCAACGTCTTCAATCTTTTGAATGAAAATGTTTCTGAATTTACTGTTTTCAGGCATGATTGTTCCGGCCAGGAATGCACCAAAAAGCGCGTGAATGCCTATGATTTCAGTGGCATAAGAAGATATCAGCAAGGTAAGAAAGAAAATGGCTACGACCTGTTTGCTGAGGTTTTCGCGCGAAGCATGTAAATCTCCAACTCTTTTCAGGAAGGGCCGGACTACTTTGAACATTACCAGAATATAACCAATTGACAACAAAATAATATAAAGCGAACTCAGGAACGAACCGGCTTTGGCAATGGCAATGATTGCTGCCAGCATGCACCACGCCGTTATGTCGTCAATAGCTGCACAGGTAATAACCAAAGCTCCAAGCCGGGTTCTGTGAATTCCGCGTTCCTGCACAATTCGGGCCAGTACCGGGAATGCGGTAATGCTCATTGCCATTCCCAGAAATAAACCGAACGACAGGAATGGAACTCCGGCGGGGGCAAAATGTTCGTAAATGAAATATGCCAATCCTATTCCCAGTGTGAAAGGGATCAGGATTCCTGCATTACTCACCACTACGGCGTCTTTTACTTTTTTTTGTATGACCGATATATCGAGTTCCATGCCAACCATAAACATGAAAAGGATAAGTCCGACCTGACTTAAAAGATTCAGGTTGCCTAATGAATTTGCAGGGAAAAGCGCCAACGAAAATTCAGGAAAAAACATGCCCAGCAATGAAGGACCCAGTGCAATACCAGCAATTATTTCGCCGATAACGGTTGGCTGATGTATTTTTTTGAAAATGAAACCGAATATGCGGGAGACGATGATGATTGTCACAATTTGCGCCAAAACCAAAGCTGTAGGATGAGCCAGATTGTGAAAAATTGATTGAATAAATTGTGTGAAATAGGATGTCTGTATTTGCGTTTTAACTATATTTCTTCCGGCTTCCAACATTTTTCCGGACTGAATAATCCAATACATCAGGGCAAAAAATACTCCCAGAATACCAATATACAGCAATAAATTTTTAATATTCTTCATCTGTACCATTTTGTAATCCGGAATAAAAATAGGAGAAGAAAACCTGGTAACAATGCGGCTTGCTTTCGGGATCATTTTATTTGTAACAAGACGGTCGGATTTTGTAATAAACTACTGGTTTAACTTGCCCAGGAAATCGGTGCGGAAGGTTTCGCCAAGGGTGAGTACGAGTGGTTTTTCAGGTTGAAGAAAAATGCTGGTGGTTATTTGGTCGTTCGATAAGTACTGAACACTATTCAATGTGATTAATTCTTTTTTGTTAATCCGGCAAAAGTGGCTGGAAGGCAAAAGAGAAATGAGTTTTTCGAATGAAATATTTTTCAGTTGCAGGCTTTTCCCGTTTTTGAGAAGTGCCGTTTTATCCCGGCTGTCTATTTCCGATGTTCGTACATATACCAACTGATCGGTATCCAAAAATGCAATTCCTTTGTCAGTATTCAGTTGGATGTGTTTGCTCGTTTTGTTTTCAGGACTTATTCTTTGAATGGCTTTGGCCACAGCTTGTTGAAGTCGTTCAAACTTTACCGGTTTTATTACATAGTCGATGGCATCCAGATCGAAAGCATTGGTCGCATAGTCTTTGTAGGCAGTGGTGAAAATTACCGGTTTATCTTTGAGTATTTCAGCTATCTGAATGCCACTGATTCCGGGCATTTCGATGTCAAGAATACATAGGTCGAAATCCATCGAAGGAAAATCTCTGAGAAATATTTCAGGATCGTTAAAAGCCCTGATAACTTCCAGTTCGGGTATCTGTTCACAAAGCAATTTCAGGTACGAAAGCCCCGGCAATTCATCGTCCAGCAGCAAGCATTTTAGCTTTGTATTCAAGCAGGTTGATTTTTAAGTGAGCGATATATACGTTGTCTTCTGTAAAACGGTCGAATTTGAAATGATCGTTGTAAATGATTTTCAGGCGTTGTTCGAGCGTTTCGGTTCCAAAACCACTTTTTTCTTTCCGGATCGGAGCTTTTTTTGATATGCGGTTCGCAACTGTCAGGCTGAAAGTATTGCTGTAGAACTCAAAAACTATTGAAATAAAGGCATCAGAGCTTTGCAAATCAGCGTGTTTAAATGCGTTTTCAATCAGGTCAGTCGAAATAAAGGGAGCCAGTAATT
>DAITNH010000175.1:0-7976 GCA_036834745.1 Prolixibacteraceae bacterium | reverse complement strand
GCGTGTTTAAATGCGTTTTCAATCAGGTCAGTCGAAATAAAGGGAGCCAGTAATTGCTGATGATACAACGGCTCATTTTCAGTTATCTTTAATTTTACTTTTAAATCGAAGAGCGGGCTTAGTTTAATTTTATTGATTTCAATCAAATTGAGCGCAAATTCAACTTCCTGCTTCGGAGTGACGAATTTACTACGGCTATCGTAAAGGATATAATCCAGCACATTGGATAATTTATCCAGCGCAAAATATGTTTGATAGGCATGTGACTGAACGGAGTTAAGTATGTTCTTGAAAAGGTGTGGATTTAGCCTGGAATCCAGATTTTCGAGTTCTATCTGGTTGTATTTTTCTTTGATATCGTGATATTTATATTTAAGTGTCAGTTTTTCATGCTCCGATTTCTTCAGCCTGATGATCAAATATACGATCACCGAAAGAGAAACAAGAAGAGCGCAAACAGCACTGTAAACAAGCAAAGGCGATAATTTTATCTGAAGTTCCATATACAATCAGTTTTTAACAAAGTTAGGTTTTTTTGCAGGTCAAAAACTAACAGGATAATTTCTGTGGATACTTCTGTTTTTAAATCAAAAGTATCCGATCAGAAAATGATCGGATACTTTCTTAAATATTACTTTTTGAAACTCATAGTCTGTTAAAATTTCCCGTAGGGAAAGAATATGGGTAGGAAAATGTTAGTATTTCTTGTAGATCTTGTCCCGTATGGGACAAAAATTATTCATAAATCATTCAATTTCTACCCATATTTTGTTCCTAACGGAACAATCCAATTGAAATTAAATAGTCACCACGTTCCTTGTTAAAGTGTTTTGTGCGTTCCGTCGCAAAAAGGCGGATTTTTTGTTTGCTTGCACTGACACAGCCATACTTCCTGTTTTTCAGCTATTTTAAAAAGTACCGGTGTAAATTTCGTTCCGCGGTGCGAGCCATCGCAAAATGGCTGATTTGAACTTTTTCCACATGCACACCAGAAAAGTTGTCCGGGTTCAAGTGTTACCTGTGCAGGTTTTTTTGCGGCAATTAAAGGTTTGTCCATTGTGATTTTTTATGGGTTGAGTTTATATGCTTCAAGACTGTTTTCCAAAAAAGTTGGAACCAATACCAGTTTTCTGCCGGGGACATAATCAATGTCGGCTGTATTTTTTTTTTCAACAGTATCCAATAGTTTAATCGATTCAGCTCCTTTGGTAACAAAAATTTTACCAGGCCAGTTCGAATAAATAAATTCACCATTTTCCATCTTTTCAATTCCGTCAATTCCCCCACAATTATCAGCCAGTACTTTAATTTTCCTGGTCTTCAAATCTGCCTGAAGTATTTGCCCGGTTCCAATGTAAAGTTTCCCCTTCTCAGCCCATAATCCATTCGGATTGGCGATTAGCTTGTCTTCGAGCCAAAGAATTAATTTCCCATTTTCCATCTTTTGCAGATGCATCGCCATCAATATTGGCCACATAAATTACATTTGATGTTGCGTCAAACAGAGCAGACTCAGGAGTTTTAAGCCCTTCGGAAGTGGTCCAGGTTTTGGTGAGGGTTTGTGAACTTACGGATAAGCCCATGCACACCATAATGAGCAAGAAAATGTTTTGTCGTTTCATAGCGATTATTTTATAAATTTGAATTCGGTTAAAATGAAACAATGAAATTTCATAATTGTTAATTAATCACAAAAAAAATATTTTCCTATGAAACTAATTCTGCTTTTTATGTTCTGTATTTCAATTCTCGGAATGCCCGCCCAGGCGAAAAAGCACATCATGTATGTTGGTACCTACACAAAAGGTATGTCCGATGGTATTTTTGTGTATTCGTTCGACGATAGGACAGGGAAACTTATTGATCTGAAAATACCTGTCGTAAGCAATAATCCTTCATTTCTTGCCATTTCGGCCGATAAAAAATATTTGTACTCGGTTGGAGAGGTTGATAATCTTGATGAGAAACACAGTGGTGGTGTTTCTGCTTTTCGGATTGAAAAAGAAGGTCATCTAAGTTTGCTCAACCGTGTGCTTACTTTCGGTGCCAATCCATGCCATGTAAGTATTTCTCCGGATGGAAAGAAAGTGGTGACTTCAAATTATTCCGGTGGAAATCTTTCCTTATTCGATGTGCTTCCTGATGGTAGTTTGTCGGAAATTGTGCAGACTGTCCAACATTCAGGAAGTGGGCCTTTCCCGGGCCGCCAAACAGAGCCACATGCTCACTCTGCCCGGTTTGATCCTTCCGGAAAGCTTCTGTTTGCAGCCGATCTGGGTGTCGACCAGTTGAAAATTTATCAGGTTGCATCAGGTAGCAAACCACTTTCGCCCAATGCCCAGGCTTTTGTTAAACTTGCTCCGGGTTCAGGTCCGCGTCATTTCGATTTTTCTCCTGAAGGGCAGTTTATTTATGTCATCAGCGAGTTAAGTTCTACAATCGCTGTATTAATGAAATATGGCGGGGTGTGGAAAGAAATTCAGACAATCAAAACCCTGCCCAAAGATTTTTCAGGAGAAAGCTGGTGCGCTGATATTCACGTTTCTGCCGATGGTCGTTTTGTTTACGGATCGAACCGCGGACACAACAGCATTGCCGTTTTCAAGCGTGATCAAATGAGCGGAAGGCTTGAAATGATCCAGACAGCTTCTGTTGAAGGAAACTGGCCTCGTAATTTTACGCTTGATCCAACCGGCCGGTTTTTACTGGTCGCCAACCAGCGAAGCAACGATATCACCGTGTTTAAAGTGGATGAGATTTCAGGAAAAATTAGTTTCACAGGAATCAAAGTCCAGAATGAATCACCCGTTTGTTTGCAGTTTCTGAAATAAATTACCCCTTTATCAGCCTGATAAATTCTTCCCTGGTTGCAACCCGTTCGAAAGCGCCTGTAAAGTCAGAGGTGGTTGTGGTCGAATTCTGTTTCTGCACACCGCGCATTTGCATGCACAAGTGTTGCGCCTCAATTACGACTGCAACGCCAAGCGGATTCAGTGTACTCTGAATACATTCTTTAATTTGTGTTGTTAACCTCTCCTGAACCTGCAAGCGTCGGGCATACGCGTCAACCACGCGGGCAATTTTGCTGAGGCCGGTAATGTAGCCATTCGGGATATACCCAATATGTGCCTTGCCTATAAACGGAAGCATGTGATGTTCGCACATCGAATAAATCTCAATATCCTTAACAATCACCATTTGGCGGTAATCTTCCTTAAACATGGCCGATCTTAATATCTCCTCGGGATCCTGTTCGTAGCCCTGAAGCAAAAACTGCATCGATTTGGCAACGCGTGTGGGTGTTTGCTGCAAACCTTCCCGATTGGAATTTTCACCTAAAAGATCCAGGATTTTTTTATAGTGAATACTTAATTGTTCGGTTGTTTCCGGATCGTATTTTTCAACTTTCCGATAGGTTCCATCTTCTCCGTTTAATGAAAATTCCATTTCAAATTCCTTTCTGTAGATTAATGTTCAGGTCACGCAACCACAAAGGTAACATGTTCCGTCTTACATGCAGTCTCAATAAAGGGTTTTATCATGAAAGAGACAGTAAGGTTAAGTCATTCAGTAAGTTAAAATATTGTGTTTGAAAATGTAAATAAAAGTTAATATTTTCGGCGTTTTAATACAATATTATTTCTTGAATGAAGTTTATAATTACGAAAACAATGTCTCAGAAACGAACCGAACTTAATGAAATGTATCTATGATTGTAGTTACCGGAGCAGCTGGTTTTATAGGAAGTTATGTTGTCGGGAAACTCAATAGGGAAGGATTTAAAGACATTGTTCTGGTCGATAAATACGACGATCCCCTTAAGTTTTCCAATTACGAGACAAAGACATACACAGAGATGGTCGATCGTGATCAGTTTTTTGATTGGTTGGCGATCCATGAAAAATTCGTTCAGATTATTATTCATTTGGGAGCACGAACCGATACCATTGGTCAGGAACCTGAAATTTATCAGCGGCTTAATCTCGAATATTCCCAAAAAATATGGAACGCCTGTATTCAATACGGTTTGCCATTGGTGTATGCTTCATCTGCATCAACTTATGGTGACGGACAATTGGGTTTCGATGACGACCATTCGCTTGTTCCTGAATTACAACCCCTCAATTTATACGCACAATCGAAACATGATTTTGATTGCTGGGCCCTTCAGCAAAAAAAACAACCTTTCTTCTGGTCGGGATTGAAATTTTTCAATGTATTCGGCCCGAACGAATACCACAAAGACCGTATGGCATCGGTCATATTTCAGGCGTACAACACCATTTCAGAAACAGGCCGAATGGATCTTTTCCGTTCGCATCATCCTGAATTTAAGGACGGTGAACAAGCCCGTGATTTTATTTATGTGGAAGATGTGGCCAAAGTGATCATGTTTTTCATGAACCACCGTAAAAATTCGGGCATTTACAATGTTGGTACCGGCGAAGCCCGAACTTACCTGAGTTTGACGAAAGCTGTTTTTAAGTCGATGAAGGTGGGCGAGAAGATTGGTTTTGTTGATACTCCGGAAGATTTACAAGGCAAATATCAGTATTATACCTGCGCCAATATTCAAAAACTAAAAAGCATCGGTTACAACGAACCATTTTTCAGCCTTGAAGAGGGCATTGACGATTATGTGCAAAATTACCTGATAACGAGGGCTTGTTATTAGTTTTACCTCGTAAACACCCAATTGTCGTCCTTTGAAAGCTGGTTGTTGAAGTAGTATCCTTCCAGATCAAAAGCTTTCATTTCCTCCGGATCAGAGATGTTGTTCTGAATGATAAAACGGCTCATCAATCCGCGGGCTCTTTTGGCAAAAAACGAAACCATCTGATATTTTCCGTCTTTATTCTCTTTAAATGCGGGTGTTATAATGCGGGCTTTTAACTTTTTTGTGTCGATCGCGCTGAAATATTCATTGGAGGCCAGATTTACCAAAACAGCCTGTTTTTCTTTTGCCAATTCCTGATTCAGTCTGGCAGTTATCTTTGTTTTCCAGAACTCATAAAGGTTCTTCTTCCGGGCAACTGATACGTTTGTTCCCATTTCCAGACGATAAGGCTGAATGAGGTCTAACGGTTTCAGCAGTCCATAAACTCCCGAAAGTATGCGAAGTTTTTGCTGCACTGTTTCGAATTCGGCTGCCGAAAATGTTTCTGCTTTCAAGCCCTGGTAAACATCGCCATTGAACATCAAAACAGCCTGCCACGAATTTTCAGGAGTAAAAGGTGTTTCCCACGCCTGAAACCGTTGAAAGTTTAACTCAGCCAGTTTGGGCGAAATGTCCATCAGATCGGCGAGCTGTGCCGGTTTTTTCTTTTTCAGGACAGAAACAACTTTTTCAGCTTCAGACAAAAAATCAGCTGCTGTGTATTTTTCAAGTTGAATAGGAGAGTGGTCGTAAAGCGATTTTGCCGGTGATATAACGATGATCATGGATTTATAAATTTGATTTTCAGGAATGAAAACAAAGAAAACAAATAATGTGCAAGAAATCATCCTTCCCAGCATTTAGAGTCCAACTTTTGCTTGCTCAGGTTAGCAATAAACATTTGCACATGAAGCCACTGATAGCCGCTCAGTCAGGCACATTCGAATCAAGTGATGAATCCTGACCGACCCTGGTCTGGCGAACTTAGACGCGTAAGCAAGAATATAATAGGCCGGATTGCGTGTTACCGCATTGCCGTTGATGGTAATGGTGCCCAAAACCAGACTAATTATTCGCATAGTTTTTAATACTTTTGGATTCATCTGCATTAGAATTGGCAAATAAGTTAAGTAAATATCCTTGAGCCAGTTTATTGAATGTTTCCAGTTGTTCCTTTTCCCATTGTTTATCCTTGCCGTTATGTAGAGCAAGCAATGATGCTGTCAATGGTGCAGCTTCCATTGCAGCCCTGGCATCCAGAAATAATAACCGTATCCTTCTTGCTAAAATATCTTCAACTGTCAAAACCATTTCATTCTCAATAATCCATAAGATTTCAGCTTTTGTATAAGGATACGAAGCATGAATTTTTTCTGATAAGGAAACATTTTCATTCGTCATTAGTGCTATGGCCGGTGCATCACTCCCATAAACCGATAAATGAGTATCATTAATTTGCTCTGTCCATCCATGAATTTTTAAGTGTTTTGTTTCGCAGGGCATAAATTCCAATCCAGATGCTTGTATGGCTTTGTTGATGATAAGTTTGGCCTTGCTTCTGTAGTTGACCCATTCTCCGCAGGTTACATGCACAAGGCCTGATGGCAAAACTTTTACCATATAATCCTTTGGCAAATGTTTGTCTTCCACCAAATGAATTCCCTGTGACTGGGCAATTGTTTTTTCAGAATGACCTTTGGCCAATTGCAGCAATTCATCTTCAAATACACCGGTGGCATTAATGACTACTTTTGCCTTGATTTCAATTTCTTTTCCGCCAATCTCATCTTTTGCTATTACACCTTTAATGGCTGCTCCTTTTTTTAGAAACCCGGTTACTCCACAATAATTAACAACTGTGGCGCCCTGCTCAATAGCCGTTTGAGCCAGGTTGACAGCTAACCTGTTGTAGTCAAACTCTCCGTTGAAGTATAAAACACCTCCATTAATATTGTTGACAATCAGATCAGGCAAATAATGTAAGGTTTGCTTTCTGGTAAGCATTTTCGTTTTCCCCGAACTCAATTCTCCTGAAAGAAATTCATGCATCCATAATTCAAAGCCATAGAACCATTTATGCCACCATTTAGAACAGGGCATTACAAATGACAATTTTTGACATAGATGAGGGGCATTTTGTGAAAGTCTGTTTCTTTCGGGTAATCCATCTTTCATCAAACGAATATTTCCTTGAGCCAGATAGCTGACACCATCATGTACCAATTTGGCAGAGCGGCTTGATGTTCCTTTAGCAAAATCAGATTTTTCGAGCAGAAGTGTTTTAAATCCTCTGTTGGCTGCATCAACTGCACATCCCAGGCCAGTTGTCCCGCCGCCGATGATGATGATATCATACTCTCTTTCATAACTGAGAATATACAACTGCTCTTCTCTGTTCATTAGCTTTTCCATATTTTAACCGAAGTTCCGATAGTGAGCGCTCCCATGGATGTAGAACATCCGCCGGGGGTGTGGGGAAAATAGTTGGGATCCGAGGTCAGGTTCCATTCAATTAAAATAATTAATACTTTAATTAATAATTTATGATAAAAAAGGCCGTACGATTGTCGTACAGCCTTTTTTGTCAGCTTCAAGTGTCTATTGTACCGCTACTTTTTTGGTAGCTCCATCCACACGTACAATGTATATACCAGCTTTAAGCGATTTTGAAGTAAAAGTACCAACCAATTTGTTGGACTGAAGGATACGACCGCTTAAATCAAATACATCCACTCGTGAAGTAACGCCCTCAACAACGATACTTGAATTACGTGTGTAAATTAAGTTAGGCGCCGTTTTTATGATAGAAATTGCTGTTGTAAGTTTCCATTTCACTACTGTGATGCTAATATTTGCATCAGCTGGAAATGCAGCTAAACGATTTGCACGTTCTACACCTGCAGCATCTGCTTCTGGATGACTCCAATCTGGTAAGTTGTACAATCTATATTCAATAGACATTACCATAGGAACAGTAAACGAAAAAGTACCATCTTCATTTTTCGTTCCTTTAACAGCTTTTGTCATATCCCATCCTAAGAAACTTCCTTGAATCCAGCAGTCTGTTGTGCCGGCAGGAACGGTAGCAGTGATATGGATATCGCCTGTTTTTGCAGGATCGAAAATTGCTTTGAATTCAGTTACAATAACAGTTCCGCCGTCTGTCGCGTATTTAAAATTAGCAGATGGGTTTTTTTGTTCATAATCCCACGCAGGACCAGCAGCGAACTTGAATTCCAATGTGGTAATATCCAAGGTGTGAATGGTTTTAGTCCAAACGATTCCATCAACGGTAGTTGCACCTTTAGTCATTTTAAAG
>DAITNH010000174.1:0-11386 GCA_036834745.1 Prolixibacteraceae bacterium | reverse complement strand
TTTCTGGGCATTTCTGATTCGTGTCAGATAATCTGCTATTGGATCTGTAATTTTGCTCATTACTTCTTAATTATAAATTACCAACTTGCTTTTTTAACACCCGGAATTAAACCAGAAGATGCCATTTCTCTGAAATTGATCCTACTGATTCCGAATTGACGCATATACCCTTTCGGGCGCCCGGTTAATTTGCACCTGTTGTGCATCCGAACACGGGAAGAGTTTTTAGGCAGCTTTTGAAGACCAGCTGAATCACCTTCAGCCTTAAGAATGGCCCTTTTTGCGGCATATTTTTCAACAAGTTTTGCCCTTTTTACTTCCCGGGCTTTCATTGATTCCTTAGCCATATCTTAATTCTTTTTAGCATTTTTAAAAGGTAAACCTAACTCTTTCAGCAAAGCATAGCCTTCTTCATCTGAATCGGCTGACGTTACGAAAGTAATATTCATACCGTTGATCCGGGTAACTTTGTCCATTACAATTTCAGGAAAAATGATCTGCTCCGGAATTCCAAGGGTGTAATTTCCTTGTCCATCCATTTTGCTTTCGATTCCTTTGAAATCGCGAATACGGGGAAGAGACACACTGATTAGACGATCAAGGAATTCATACATGCGATCTTTACGAAGTGTAACACGTACGCCGATCGGCATTTTCTTCCTTAGTTTGAAATTAGAGATGTCTCTTTTTGATTTGGTTTGGACTGCCTTCTGACCTGCGATAGTTGTAATCTCGTCTGTTGCGACTTCGATTAACTTTTTATCTGCAATAGCAGCTCCAACTCCCTGATTGATGACAATTTTCTCTAACCTTGGCGCCTGCATTGTATTGGTGTAGGAAAAATCCTTCACTAACGCAGGAACTACTTCGTCCAAGTATTTTTTCTTAAGTGTTGGTACGTAAGCCATTACTTAATCTCCTCTCCTGATTTTTTAGAATAACGAACTAATTTACCTTTATCATTCAGCTTTCTTCCAACACGGGTAGGTTTTCCTGTTTTAGGATCCTTGATCATGAGGTTAGAAATATGAATTGGTGCTTCCTTTTCGATAATACCACCCTGCGGATGTGCTGCATTGGGTTTGGTATGTTTCTTTACCATGTTAACACCTTCTACAATAGCTTTACCTGTAGCTCTTATTACTTCGAGCACTTTGCCTTCCTTGCCTTTGTAATTGCCGGTCGTTACAAATACAGTGTCGCTTTTTTTAATGTGTAATTTTCTCTGCATTGTTCTGATTTTATACATTAAAGTACTTCAGGAGCAAGTGAAATGATCTTCATATTTTTATCACGAAGTTCTCTTGCTACGGGCCCAAATATACGGGTTCCGCGCATTTCAGCATTATTATTCAGTAAAACGACAGCGTTGTCGTCAAAACGGATGTAAGTTCCGTCCTGGCGGCGAACCTCTTTCGTGGTACGAACAATGATGGCTTTCGATACGGCACCTTTTTTCATTTCACTACCTGCTATAGCACTTTTTACTGTAACTACAATGGTATCGCCTAATGAAGCATAGCGCTTTCTTGTTCCGCCTAATAC
This sequence comes from Prolixibacteraceae bacterium, assembly GCA_036834745.1. Lineage (GTDB taxonomy): Bacteria > Bacteroidota > Bacteroidia > Bacteroidales > Prolixibacteraceae > Aquipluma. The sequence goes on along the minus strand of DAITNH010000174.1, from coordinate 9,841 downwards.
ACGAATACAAAGCACTTCTTTTGCTCCACTATTATCGGCAACGGTACATCTTGATTCTTGTTGTATCATGATTACTTAGCTCTTTCTATGATTTCCACTAATCTCCAACATTTTTGTTTACTGATCGGACGTGTTTCCATGATCTTTACAGTATCGCCAATGTTACAGCTGTTCTTTTCATCGTGGGCGTAAAACTTGGAGGTTTTGTTGACGAATTTTCCATAAATGGGATGTTTTTCCTTGCGCTTTTCGGCAACAACGATTGTGCATTCCATTTTGTTACTCACAACAACTCCAACACGCTCCTTCCTTAGATTTCTTGATTCCATTACTAACTCTGTTTTGCGTTAATTTCCCTTTGACGTAGAATGGTTTTTAGTCTTGCAATGTTTCTTCTAACACCAACGATTACCTGTGGGTTATCGAGTGGAGAAATTGCATGGTTCATTTTCATACGTAATAAGGAATCCTGATCGGTCTGGATTCTTTCCACGACCTCCGCGTTTGATAACTCTTTAATTTCTGATGTTTTCATTATTCTGCGATTTCAGTTTCGACATAATCACGTCTTACAATAAACTTAGTAGTAACCGGTAGTTTTTGTGCAGCTAAACGAAGTGCTTCCTTTGCAACCTCATAAGGAACTCCATCTGCTTCAATCAATATTCTACCTGGTGTGATCGGAGCAACAAATGCTTCCGGGGCACCTTTACCTTTACCCATACGTACTTCAGCGGGTTTTTTAGTAATCGGTTTGTCGGGAAAAATCCGGATCCAAATTTGACCCTGACGTTGCATGTGACGGGTTACCGCAACCCTGGCAGCCTCAATCTGGCGCCCGGTAAGCCACGTTTCTTCCAACGATTTTATACCGAAAGATCCAAATGCCAACTGGTTACCCCTTTGGGCCAGTCCTTTCATTTTTCCCTTTTGTACTCTTCTGAATTTTGTCTTTTTCGGTTGTAACATCCTTCTTTACTTCTGAAAGGTTTACACTTTATTTTTTTCTTTTCTTAAATCCGTTCCCTTTTGGTGCACCAACTGCCGGACGACCAGGTTTCTGGCCAAGGTTTGGTGAAAGGTCACGCTTTCCATAAATTTCGCCTTTACAGATCCAAACTTTCACGCCGAGCAAGCCGGTTTTGGTAAGGGCTTCTGCAAGCGCATAATCTATATCAGCTCTCAGAGTATGCAAAGGAGTACGACCATCTTTGTACATTTCTGAACGTGCCATTTCGGCACCGTTCAAACGGCCTGATACCTGAATCTTGATCCCTTGTGCTCCCATTCTCATGGTGGAAGCGATGGCCATTTTGGTTGCGCGACGGTAGGCAATTTTACCTTCAATCTGACGTGCAATGTTAACGGCTACGATCTGGGCATCCAGTTCCGGACGTTTAATTTCAAAAATATTGATCTGAACTTCTTTGTTGGTGATCTTTTTCAACTCTTCTTTCAGCTTATCAACTTCCTGACCACCTTTGCCAATAATAATACCGGGCCTTGAGGTGTGAACAGTGATGGTAATAAGTTTAAGTGTACGTTCAATGATAATCTTGGAGATACTTGCTTTTGCCAAACGGGCATTCAGGTACTCCCTGATTTTGAAGTCTTCAACGAGCTTATCACCATAGTTGTTTCCACCGAACCAATTGGAATCCCATCCTTTGATGATCCCTAAACGATTAGCGATTGGATTAACTTTTTGTCCCATGTATTATTATTTATTCAGTTTCTTTAACTATGGTTAAACTATCAAGACTAACAGTCACATGATTGGATCTTTTCTTGATCCTGTGTGCACGTCCCTGTGGTGCAGGGCGCAGTCTTTTAAGTATTCTTCCTGAATCAACAGAAATATTTTTCACATACAAATTGCTTTCTTCCAAACGGCTTCCTTCGTTTTTTGCCTGCCAGTTTGCAATGGCCGACATAACTAATTTTTCTAGTCTGCGCGAAGATTCCTTGGAGGAAAACTTAAGTACATCAAGAGCTCTGTTCACTTCCATTCCACGTACCATGTCGGCTACAAGCCTCATTTTCCGCGGTGAAGTAGGACAATTCTTCAAAACAGCAAAATACAGCTGTTTCTTAGCTTCCTTTAGTTCGTTTGCACTATTTCTTTTTCTAGCACCCATCGTGAATTTCTTTAAATCTTAGCCTTATTTTTTACCTTTGGAATGTCCCCTGAAGGTTCTTGTAGGTGCAAATTCACCAAATTTATGACCCACCATGTTTTCAGTTACATAAACGGGAATGAATTTATTTCCGTTGTGAACTGCGATGGTATGCCCTACAAAGTCAGGAGAAATTACTGATGCTCTGGCCCAAGTCTTGATAACAGACTTTTTGTTGGTTTCGTTCAGAACTAAAACTTTACGTTCCAGTTTGAAATCGATAAAAGGCCCTTTTTTTAATGAACGACTCATATTGTTCTCCTTTTAATTATTTCTTGCGTTTTTCTACAATATACCTGTTAGAAGCTTTCTTCAGTGAACGGGTCTTGAAGCCTTTTGCCAACAAGCCTTTGCGTGAACGTGGATGTCCACCTGAAGAACGACCTTCGCCACCACCCATCGGGTGATCAACCGGGTTCATAGCAACACCTCTAACGCGAGGTCTTCTACCTAACCATCTTGAGCGACCAGCTTTACCCGATCTTTCAAGGTTGTGTTCGGTATTACCAACGATACCTACTGTAGCACGACAAGTTACAAGCACCATTCTGGATTCGCCTGAAGGCAATTTCACGATAGCATACTTTCCTTCTCTCGAAGTTAACTGAGCGTACGTTCCGGCACTACGAGCCATCACACCTCCCTGACTGGGATGAAGCTCAATGTTGTGAACCAATGTTCCAAGAGGAATATCTGATAGTGGTAATGTATTCCCTATTTCAGGTGCCACACCTGTACCCGTCTCGACTTTCTGACCAACTTTTAATCCGTTGGGAGCAAGCATATACCTTTTCTCACCGTCGGGATAAACCAACAATGCGATACGAGAGGTACGGTTTGGATCATACTGAATAGAATCTACAACAGCGGCAATGCCATCTTTATCTCTTTTAAAGTCGATAAAACGGTATTTGCGTTTGTGGCCACCACCTATATACCTCATTGTCATGCGACCCTGGCTGTTACGACCGCCAGATCTCGTCATAGGCTTCAACAATGACTTCTCAGGTGTAGATGCAGTAATAGTATCAAACGCACCGATAATCTTGTGCCTTTGACCCGGAGTAACTGGATTTAATTTTCTTACTGCCATTTTCTATTATATATTACTGTAAAAATCAATACTCTGACCTTTTGCTATTGTCACAATAGCTTTTTTGCTCATCCCAGTACTTCCAGAGATTACACCGGCTTTGGTAAAACGTGATTTGCGTTTACCACCGTTAATCAATGTGTTTACTGATTCCACTGAAACATTGTATAAACCTTCAATGGCTTTTCGAATTTGCAATTTATTGGCGCTCCGATTGACGATAAAGCCGTAGCGGTTAAGACCTTCGGCCTGACCTGTCATTTTTTCGGTAACGATCGGTTTAATTAAAATTTCCATTTTCAAGCCTTTTAAATCTTAAACAATTCTTCAATCTTACTAATAGAACTTTCCAAAACGATTACTTTTTTTGCGTTCAGAATTTGATATGTATTTAATTCTGAGGCAGTTGTAACAGAAATGCGCTCTAAATTTCTGGAGGACAAATATATATTTTTATTTTCTTCTGCCAGTACGAAAAGTGACTTATTATCATTAATTTTCAGATTATTACTGATTTGTACCATTTCGCGTGTTTTTGGAGTTTCAAAACTGAAATCCTCCACTACCAGAATAGATTCCTCAAGGGCTTTGTATGATAAAGCTGATTTACGGGCAAGGGCTTTCACCTTCTTGTTCAATTTGAAATCGTAGCTTCTCGGACGTGGTCCGAATACACGGCCTCCACCGCGGAATACAGGTGATTTAACACTACCTGCCCTTGCAGTACCGGTTCCCTTTTGTTTTTTTAGCTTTCTGGTACTACCGGAAATATCAGCACGTTCTTTCGAACTGTGGGTTCCTTGTCTTTTGTTTGCGAGGATTTGTTTGACATCCAAATAAATGGCATGGTCGTTTGGCTCGATACCGAAAATTTGTTCATCTAAAGTAACAGTCCTTCCGGTTTCCTCTCCTGATTTATTTATAACTTTTACTTCCATTACTGATAAATAATTACGTATGAACCTTTAGCACCAGGAATTGATCCTTTAACTACCAATAAATTTGACTCCGGAATTACTTTCAAAACTTTCAGGTTCTGAATTGTTACGTTGTCATTACCATCACGACCTGCCATGCGCATTCCGGGGAATACACGTGAAGGATAAGAAGATGCACCAACAGAACCCGGAGCCCTGAGACGATTGTGCTGACCGTGTGTGGCATCGCCGACACCGGCAAATCCGTGACGTTTTACAACACCTTGGAAACCTTTACCTTTGGTTACTCCCTGAACATCAACCCAACCTTCTTCGTTGAATGAATCAACACCAACGATATCACCAGTTTTGTACTCACCTTCAAGTTCTTTAAACTCTACAAGTCTGCGTTTTGGTTCTGTTCCGGCCTTTTTGAAATGACCCAATTCACATTTGTTGGTATGCTTTTCCTTTTTGTCATCATACCCCAACTGAACAGCCACATAACCGTCAGTTTCCACCGATTTCACTTGTGTAACCACACAAGGTCCGGCTTGGATTACAGTGCATGGGATGTTTTTCCCCTCAACACTGAATACGGAAGTCATTCCGATTTTTTTACCGATTAATCCTGCCATTTTTTTGTTTTTTACAGGTTATCAAACTTTGATTTCTACTTCAACACCACTTGGTAATTCAAGCTTCATTAAGGCGTCGATTGTTTTTGCTGTTGAACTGTAAATGTCGATCAAACGTTTGTAAGATGACAGCTCGAATTGTTCCCTTGATTTTTTATTTACAAAGGTCGAACGCAATACAGTGAAAATACGTTTGTGGGTTGGAAGTGGAATTGGTCCGCTAACTACTGCACCTGTAGTCTTTACTGTTTTTACGATCTTTTCAGCCGACTTGTCAACTAAGTTGTGATCATACGATTTCAGCTTAATTCTGATCTTTTGACTCATAATGAGAAATAATAATACAGTTTATAATTATAATAAGTCTGTTCTACCTTTTAAATCGTCGAGAACTTTAATCGCGAGTAATTTTGGTAACTCAACATATTTCGCGAATTCCATCGATGATGTTGCACGGCCTGAAGACAATGTCCGGAGTGTAGTTACATATCCGAATAATTCAGAGAGTGGAACCAATGCTTTGATTACACGGGCACCTGCTTTTTCTTCCATACCTTCGATATGCCCGCGACGACGGTTCAAGTCGCCGATAATGTCACCCATGTATTCTTCAGGAGTAACAATTTCGCATTTCATGATAGGTTCGAGCAAACGTGGACCTGCTTTTCCGGCAGCATTTTTAAATGCCTGGCGTGCGCAGATTTCAAATGATAGCTGATCGGAGTCAACTGCGTGGAAACTTCCATCAAGCAATGTAACTTTTAAGCTGTCGATGTTAAATCCGGCAAGTGGACCATTCAACAATGCAGATTCAAAACCTTTTTGTACTGAAGGAATGTATTCGCGTGGAATATTACCACCTTTTACAGCATCAATGAACTGAAGTCCAATTTTACCTTCATCGGCAGGTTCAACACGAACACTGATGTCGGCGAATTTACCACGGCCTCCGGATTGTTTCTTGAATACTTCGCGAAGTTCAACCGATTTGGTAATACATTCTTTATAGGCAACCTGAGGAGCTCCCTGGTTACATTCAACCTTGAATTCACGGCGAAGACGGTCAACAATGATTTCAAGGTGAAGTTCACCCATTCCACGGATAACAGTCTGTCCTGAATCAGGATCAGTATTTACTTTAAATGTTGGATCTTCTTCAGCAAGTTTATATAAACCCATGTTCAGTTTGTCAAGATCCTTCTGAGTTTTAGGCTCAATGGCGATCCCGATAACCGGTTCAGGAAAGTCCATGCTTTCGAGAACAATTGGGTGGTTAAGATCAGATAAGGTATCACCGGTGCGGATATCTTTGAATCCAACAGCAGCACAAATATCACCAGCTTCAATTACATCAATCGCATTTTGTTTGTTTGAGTGCATCTGGTAAATACGGGAAATACGTTCTTTTTTACCGGTTCTTGAATTGAACACAGTATCGCCGGCGGTAATTTTCCCTGAATATACACGAATGAAACACAAACGTCCAACATAAGGATCGGTTGCAATTTTGAATGCAAGTGCAGCAAGCGGCTCGTTAACATCAGCATGACGAATTACTTCTTCAGTGTCGTTATATTCAACTCCTACAATATCACCTTTGTCAAGTGGGCTTGGAAGGAACGAACAAACTGCATCGAGCAAACGCTGAACACCTTTGTTTTTAAATGCTGAACCGCACATCATAGGAATAATTGCACCGCTGATGGTAGCCTTGCGGATAACAGTCAACATCTGTTCAACAGTAATTGATTCCGGATCTTCAAAGAATTTCTCAAGAAGTTCATCGTCAAATTCAGCAACTGCTTCAACCAGTTTTGCACGGTATTCGTTTGAGATTTCCACCATATCAGCAGGAATTTCTTCCATATAATAGGTAGTCCCCAATGTTGCGTCGTCTTTCCAGCGAATGGCTTTCATTTCAATCAAATCAACCATTCCCTCAAACTTTTCTTCAGCACCGATTGGTATCGTAATCGGAATTGGGTTTGCTCCCAATTTCTCTCTTACTTCAGAAACTACATTGTAGAAATCAGCACCCGAACGGTCCATTTTATTAACGAAACCGATACGTGGAACACCATATTTTTCAGCCTGACGCCAAACCGTTTCCGATTGAGCCTCAACGCCTCCAACAGCACAGAAAAGTGCAACAGCACCGTCGAGAACACGTAACGAACGCTCTACTTCAACAGTAAAGTCAACGTGTCCCGGTGTATCGATGATGTTAATTTTATGCTCAATATCTTCGTATGTCCAGAATGTAGTTGTTGCAGCAGAGGTAATTGTAATACCACGTTCCTGCTCCTGTTCCATCCAGTCCATTGTGGCGGCACCATCGTGCACTTCGCCAATTCGGTGAGTGATCCCTGTATAAAACAGGATACGCTCCGAGGTGGTCGTTTTGCCGGCATCAATGTGTGCCATGATGCCAATGTTTCTTGTATATCTTAAATCCTTAGCCATTTTGTACCAATATCTATCCTAAACTATTCTTAAAAACTAAAAGCGGAAATGGGCAAAAGCACGGTTTGCTTCGGCCATACGGTGGGTATCTTCCTTCTTTTTGAATGCACCACCTTCTTCGTTGTATGCAGCAACGATTTCAGCAGCAAGTTTATCAGCCATTGAACGGCCTGAACGCTTGCGTGAGTATAAAATAAGGTTTTTTACTGAGATTGAAGTTTTTCTTTCAGGGCGGATTTCCATAGGAACCTGGAAATTTGCTCCACCAACTCGTCTGCTTTTTACTTCAACGTGGGGGGTAATTTTCTCAAGGGCTTTTTTAAACACATCCAATGGACTAACTTCAGAGTCCTTCATTTTCGTGCCAACAATGTCCATCGCATCGTAGAAGATTTGATAGGCAATTGATTTCTTTCCGTCGTACATTAAGTCGTTTACGAAACGGGTAACCAGAATGTCGTTGAACTTTGGATCAGGCAGAATGATCCGCTTCTTTGGTTTCGATTTTCTCATTATAAAATGCTTTAGTGTTACTTAAATTCGCTGTCGATTTGTGGGCTTCAATCGGCTCTTAGGCCTCTTTACTCAACTCAAACCACTAAGCTAGAACGTCAATTAATAAAAATTACTGAAAAATTACTTTTTCACTTTTGGTCTCTTCGTACCGTATTTCGACCGTCTTTGTGTACGGCCTTCAACACCGGCTGTATCCAGAGCACCACGAATTAAATGGTAACGAACTCCCGGAAGGTCTTTTACCCTACCTCCGCGTACCAATACAATAGAGTGTTCCTGAAGATTGTGTCCTTCTCCGGGAATGTAAGCGTTTACTTCTTTGCCATTGGTTAACCTAACCCTGGCTACCTTACGCATTGCTGAGTTTGGTTTTTTGGGAGTGGTGGTATAAACACGAACACATACTCCTCTTCTCTGTGGGCAAGAATCCAATGCCGGAGATTTACTTTTCTCCGCATTACTTTGTCTTCCTTTACGAACTAATTGCTGAATCGTTGGCATATAGCTACTCTTAATTTTAATAAAACTTACGCAAAAATTTGGTCTGCAAAGGTATTGCAATTCCACAGAATTCCAACACTTTACAATCCGTTGTCCGGTTTTTTCCTTTAAAACGGCTTGCAAAAGTACTAATTACCAATAGAAAACCCAATCATTTGTCAGAAATATTTGATTTTTTTCAGATTTGTTAATCTTGGATTTTCATTTCAACGAAACTCTTTTACTGGTAATGAGTGTCCGTTCGTACAATTTCTGAAATGAATACATCTTGCGGTAAAAAATGCATAAATCACTCACAGACAAGAAGGTTTGTATCAAAAAATCATATTGCTTAGAGAGAGATTTTGACGTATATATCCAGTAATCCTCAAAAATAGCTGAAATATAATGGCATCTTCGCCATAATTTAAACAGATTAACAAAGGTTTCCGTTTACAAATTTTCATGGAAGAAATTAAGCGTTCGTTGTTTAAACCCTTCCCAATCAGTGACCTCAGGGCCGTCTTGTCCCCCATGTTCAGCTCCTTTTACGATCCATAAATCGCGGATGAAACTATTTATATTTGAAAGTAGCGCGATTGACATTTCCGGTGGTGTCCTAACATCATGTTCACCGACGATGAGCAGTATGGGTTTTGTTATCTGAGGCGTAAGGTCTATTGCACGGTATTGGGGTTGGTCGAAAGCCGCCGGATAGGGATGTTTTCGTTCAGGGTCAATGCGATCAAGATTCTTTATGATATCTTTATAAGAGGTAAACATTCCCCTGACAACCAAAGCCTTTATTTCCGTTCTTACCGAAAATTCCAAAAACGAAATATAAGCGCCGGTTGAAAAACCATATGCTCCAATACGTTGGTTGTCAACTTCTTCCATTTGGATTACCGTGTCTAAAACAGCATTGTAATCCTTTAAAAATTCCAGGCAAGCCATATTCTCGTCAAATTTCCATTTCTGACTCTTCCCAAATCCGCGCCAATCAAAAGTAACCACATTATAGCCATGAGGACAAAGATATCTTACATTCCCAATGTGGTAACACATACTGTTCGCATCGCCATTACATATAATAATTGTTGGTTTCTTATCGGTATCGGCCTGGTAATTTTTTACGTTCCTGCCTTCCTTATAAGCACCGTGACCCAAGGTGTCTTGGGCTGGAAAAAACCAAACATTGATCGAAACATTATCAGCGGTTTTAACCTGAAATTCTTTATAAACAAGGCCAAAATCCTCTGGCATAAATACATATAGCGAATCTGGACGTATACCTAAAACCGAGAATGGCAATATTGAAATTATAATAACAATCAAGAAATTTTTCATACCTCACATTTTAAATTATAGGAATCAATAATTGTTTTTTTTGTTTGCTGTAGTATTTTCGAGAAATCGCATCCGGAATTACTATTTGGGGTAAGACCTAACCTTTTATGGGTACAATCCCCCATACAGACAACTTAATCAGGAAATCAGAAAAAATACTTATATTAATGCGTGTGCTGATGTGAAGCAGAATCCACGACCGGATAAAAT
>DAITNH010000173.1:0-11435 GCA_036834745.1 Prolixibacteraceae bacterium | reverse complement strand
TACCGGCAACAATCTTCCAGTGATGGATCAGGCAGATTTGTACTGAATAAAAACCTATTCAAAGACACATTTTTTATTGTTGATGAAGCATCCATGATTTCCAATTCAAATGCAGAAACTTCGATTTTCGGTTCGGGCCGTTTGCTTGAAGATTTGATTGAATATGTTTATTCAGGAACAAATTGCCGCCTTTTTCTGGTGGGCGATACGGCCCAGCTTCCACCGGTTGGTTTGGATGTCAGTCCTGCCTTATCAAAACAAGACCTCGATTTTTACGATCGGTATGTTTATGAATATGAATTAACAGAGGTTGTAAGGCAGGATAAGCATTCAGGAATATTATTCAATGCTACTTTTATCCGTAACCTGATCACTGAAGGAAGTTACAACTCCGGTTACTTTCATCTGGAATGTAATCAATTCGACGATATCCGGCGGATCTCAGGAGCAGACCTGATTGAGGAGATTTCGACCTGTTACGATCGGTTCGGGCTTATTGAAACGATTGTTGTTACGCGGTCGAACAAACGTGCCAATAAGTTCAATGAAGGCATCAGAAGCACCATTCTGTACAAGGAGGCAGACATCTCGGTTGGCGACCTGATAATGATTGTAAAGAACAATTATTTCTGGCTCGAAGCAAACGAAAAAATCGACTTCATTGCCAATGGCGATATTGCTGAAATAATAGCCATCTACAAACATGAAGAAATGTATGGTTTCAGGTTTGCAAATGTCAGTCTGCGCTTGCTTGATTATCCGGATATTGAATTTGATTGCAAGATTATACTAGATACTTTAAGCATTGAATCGGCATCATTAAACAATGAGCAAAACCGAAAATTGTTTGATGCCGTAGCGGAAGATTATCAGGATATCCGAAGTAAAAAGAAACGGTGGGAAAAGATTCGTGAGAATCCATATTTTAATGCACTTCAGGTAAAGTTTGCATATGCAGTTACCTGTCACAAGGCGCAAGGCGGTCAATGGAGAGCGGTTTTTGTCGATCAGGGTTATTTAACCGAAGAAATGCTTAACAAGGAATTTCTGAGATGGCTTTATACTGCTTTTACCCGCCCAACAGAAAGGTTGTATCTGGTTAATTTCAACAAACAGTTTTTTGAACATTAATCACATCTCCTTCCGAAATAGATTTTGTATTTGGGAAAATCGCCTGAGCTTCCGCCAGAATGGGAGAGTGGTCTTTGTACCTCGCCGAAAAATGTCCGATTAGCAATTGTCGTGCCTGAGCTTTTAAGGCAACTTCGGCAGCTTCTTTTCCGGTTGAATGGAAAGTTGTGTGTGCCAATTTCTGGTTATCTTCAGCAAAAGTTGCTTCATGGTAAAGCAAATCAACATTTCTGATTGATTCGATGTACGATTCCTCAAATCTGGTGTCGCTGCAAAAAGCAAACGAACGTGCTTTAAATTTTTTCACAGTCAGTTGTGCATGTGGAATTAATTGTCCGTCGCTCGTTAAAAAGTCACCTCCTTCTTTTATCCTTTGTCTTTCGCAAATTGGAATCCGGTATTCTTCAATTTTTTTCGCCAGTAAATTTGGCAAGGCAGGTCTTTCATCGAACCTGAAACCACAGGTTGGTATCCGGTGCGACAATGGAAATGAAAAGACTGAAACTTTCGCATCTTCGTATATCAACTGTTCCCGCTTGAAATTCAAGGGATGAAAAACAATCTTCATCGGAATTTCGTCAGCATAAAGAAAATTTATTTGAGCCGTAATGTATTTTTGAAGTTCGGAATGCGAATAAATGTGAAGGTCTTTTTCGCGTCCAAGTAGTATCATGGTCGAAATGAGCCCTATCAGCCCAAAGATATGGTCGCCATGAAGATGGGTAATGAAGATATGATCAATTTTTGAAAATCCGATTTTGAACTTTCTCATTTGCGTTTGAGTTCCTTCTCCGCAATCGATCAAAAAAAACCGCCCAAGTACATTGAGTACCTGGGCGGTTGGATATCTGTTTGATGTAGGCAATGCTGAACTTGTTCCGAGTATGGTCAGTTGAAAAGACATTGTTTGGTCTGACAGAGTCAGATTATATTAATTCTCTTTTCTTTCTGGATATTCTCAGCTTCGGTTACTGTTTTAGTAATCATTAACACCGTATGAAGCATCGAAATCCTGATGATCTGCTCAACATCGGGCTGGAGTCCGGTCAATACAAATGTGCCTGTAGAATCTTCGCAAAGGCGGTTAGCAACCAAAATGGCACTTAAACCTGAAGAGTCGCAGTATTCACAATCACTGACGTCCAGAATGATGTTCTTTTCACCGTTCGCATTTATCACTACAAGTTCTGATTTTAGATCCGGGGCATTGTTGGTGTCCAGTCTGTCTGTCAGAACTTTAACAAGTGTATAGCCTTCTAATTTAATTATATCGAAATCCATAGACGCAATTTAAGAAATCCTGATGGATTTGTAATAACCTTAAACTAATTTTCTTTCTGTTCGTCGGCTTCCATTTGGGTTCTTAAAGCAGCAAGTTCAGAAATATCTCCAAGTGTAGTCTTTTCAGCACTATTTGTTTCTTTCACTTGTTTTACGGCTTTGCTCGTAGCTTTCACCTGAGTTTTTCTTTTTGCTGTTTCTTCAGCTTTCTTCTCATCTTCGAATACTCTTGAATGAGATAAGATGATCCTTTTGGCAGCTTTAGAGAACTCAATAACTTTGAATTCGAGTTTTTCTTCCAGCTGTGCCTGCGTTCCGTCTTCTTTTACCAGGTGGCGTGGGGTTGCAAAACCTTCAACACCGTATGGAAGGGCAACAGTTGCACCTTTGTCGAACAATTCAACCAGGGTTCCTTCATGAACTGAGTCAACCGAGAAGATAGTCTCAAACACATCCCATGGATTTTCTTCCAATTGTTTGTGTCCGAGGCTTAAACGACGGTTTTCCTTGTCGATGTCAAGAACTGTAACTTCAATTTCAGATCCGATTGCAGTAAATTCTGAAGGATGTTTGATTTTCTTGGTCCAGCTAAGATCCGAAATGTGGATCAGGCCGTCAACGCCTTCCTGAATTTCAACGAATACGCCGAAGTTGGTGAAGTTACGAACGGTAGCTTTGTGTTTTGTTCCAACACCAAACACAGTATCGATATCTTGCCAAGGATCGGTTTTAAGCTGTTTGATACCCAGTGACATTTTGCGTTCTTCACGGTCAAGTGTCAAAATCTGAGCTTCAACTTCGTCGCCAACTTTCAGGAAGTCCTGAGCGCTGCGAAGATGCTGTGACCATGACATTTCTGAAACGTGGATCAAACCTTCAACGCCGGCAGCAATTTCAACAAATGCACCATAATCGGCCATCACAACCACTTTTCCTTTTACAGAGTCGCCAACTTTCAGCTCACCGCCGAGGCTATCCCATGGGTGAGGAGTCAATTGTTTCAGACCCAAAGCGATGCGTTTTTTGTCATCATCAAAGTCGAGGATTACGACATTCAGTTTCTGATCAAGTTCAACAATTTCGTTCGGGTGAGAAATACGTCCCCATGAAAGGTCGGTAATGTGAATAAGTCCGTCAACACCACCAAGGTCAATGAATACTCCGTAAGAAGTAACATTCTTAACAGTACCTTCAAGTACCTGTCCTTTTTCGAGTTTAGAGATAATTTCTTTTTTCTGCAATTCGAGTTCTGCTTCGATCAATGCTTTGTGAGAAACTACCACGTTACGGAATTCGTGATTGATTTTAACCACTTTGAATTCCATTGTTTTGCCAACATAAATGTCGTAATCGCGGATAGGTTTCACATCAATCTGCGAACCTGGCAAGAATGCCTCAATTCCGAATACGTCAACGATCATACCGCCTTTCGTACGGCATTTGATGTATCCTTTGATTACTTCATCTTTGTCAAGAGCTTCGTTTACACGATCCCATGAACGCAATGCCCTTGCTTTTTTGTGAGAAAGGATCATCTGTCCTTTTAAATCTTCAAGGCTTTCAATGTAAACTTCAACCAAATCTTTTGGTTTTAATTCAGGATTGTAACGGAATTCGTTCAAGCTGACAATACCATCTGATTTGTACCCGATGTCGATAACAACTTCGCGTTTGTTCATTGAAATAACCTTACCTTCAACGACTTCTTTTTCCTGAACTGTCGTCAATGTTTTCTCATAAAGAGTTTCAAGATCATTTTTACTTCTTCCGCTGAAACCTTTGTCTGCTTCTACCAAAGCATCCCAGTCAAAATCAGCAGTTTCGGCTACAACAGTTTTAGGTGCTTTTGCTTTTTTTACAACCGGAATAACTGCAGGTTCAGCAAATTCTGCTGCTTTTTCTTCTGCCTGAGCAACAACTTCTTCAGTTGTAACTTCTACAGGAGCAATAACTTCTTCAACCACTTCAACTGGTGTTTCGGCAATTTCTTCAATTACTGTTTCTTCAGGTGCAACAGTTTCTTCAACTACTGCGGTTGGTGTTTCAACAGTTTCCTGTTGTTCGAGTTCTACCTTAGGATCAAGGTTCTCTGTGTTATTTTCTACCATTTAATAATCAATTAATTAATGAGTTAGACTATATATTAAATAAATGCGCGGCAAAATTAAGACTATTCCGCTATAAAAAAAAGATTTTCAATGATTTTTCTTGTTATTCGGCTCTTACGAAGGGTTATTTTATATTTTCAGATTTTTTACTGAATGTTTTGGATAACTTTCAATATATAATTCTGATTTTTGTGCTTTTAAAAATTCTGCTTATTAATAATCCTTATTTTTGATTTCATCGAATTGTAAATTTTTATCTTGTAAAATATGAAGGGAATTATTCTTGCCGGTGGATCCGGTACACGCCTGTATCCGATTACTAAAAGTATCTCGAAACAAATTATTCCGATTTATGATAAGCCGATGATTTATTATCCTTTGTCGGTTCTGATGTTGGCCGGGATCCGTGAGATTTTGATCATCTCAACTCCGAAGGACATTCACCTGTATCAGGATTTGCTGGAAGACGGAAGCCAGCTCGGTATAAAACTGGAATATGCAATTCAGCCATCACCCGATGGATTGGCTCAGGCTTTTATTATCGGTGAAGAGTTTATTGGCAACGATTCTGTTTGCCTGGTTTTAGGCGACAATATTTTCTACGGATATAATTTCAGATCAATTCTGGAAGAAGCAGCTGCCCTGAAAGATGGTGCAATTGTATTCGGTTACTATGTGAACGACCCCGACAGGTACGGTGTGGCCGAGTTTGATGATACCGGCAAAGTTTTGTCGATTGAAGAAAAACCGGAACATCCGAAATCAAACTACGCAGTTACCGGATTGTATTTCTATGGTAATGATGTAGTTAAGAAAGCGTTAAGTTTGAAACCTTCGAAAAGGGGCGAACTCGAAATCACAGATTTAAATAAAATCTATCTGGATGAGGGCCGTTTAAACATGAAGTTACTCGGACGTGGTTTTGCCTGGCTGGATACCGGCACGCATGAAAGCCTGATGCAGGCATCAAATTTTATCCATACCATTGAAGAACGGCAGGGATTAAAAGTGTCGTGTATCGAGGAAATTGCCTTCTTGTGTGGTTATATTAATAAAGACCAGTTGCTTAAGCTGGCTGAACCACTTAAGAAAAATCAATATGGCGAATATTTAATCAAACTGGCCAACCGGAAAGTTGTATCGTTTTAACCGAAATAATTTATAATGAAGATAATTGAAACTCCGATTCCGGGACTCTTAATTATAGAACCCAAGGTTTTTGCTGATGAGAGAGGATACTTTTTTGAAAGTTTCAGCGAAACGAAGTTTGCCGATAATGGGCTGGTTTCCAAGTTTGTTCAGGACAATGAATCGAAATCACATCAGGGTGTAATTCGCGGGTTACATTACCAGCTTGCTCCTTATGCTCAAACAAAACTGATACGCGTGGTTCGCGGAACTGTTTACGATGTCGCCGTTGATTTGCGTGAAGGTTCACCAACTTTTGGTCAATGGTACGGTTTGGAAGTAAGCGCCTCGAAAAAAAATCAGTTTTATATCCCCAAAGGTTTTGCCCACGGGTTTTCCGTATTGAGCGAAACTGCTATTTTTTCCTACAAATGCGATGATTATTACAATCCGGCAGCTGAACGTGGAATCCGTCTGGATGATCCAACATTGAATATTGATTGGAAATGGCCCATGGAAAAGGCCGTAATCTCGGGAAAAGATAAATTGCATCCTGATTTTGCCGATGCCGAAATGAATTTTAAATTCCTGTAATATGACTAAAATATTGATCACCGGCGCCAATGGTCAACTTGGCTCCGAAATCAGGAAATCAAGTGAATCATTTCCCGGTTTCAGTTTTGTTTTTACCGATTTGAATGAACTGGATATTACCAGTCCATCGGCTGTTGAAGCAATGCTGGCAGAAGAAAAACCTAAGTGGCTGATCAATTGCGCGGCTTATACAGCCGTTGACAAAGCCGAAACTGAAGCCGAAACAGCCTGGCTTATAAATGCCGTTTCACCCGCAATTCTGGCCGAAAAATCGAAAGCAGTGGGTTGCCGTTTTGTGCAGATTTCTACCGATTATGTATTCGATGGTAAGAACTACCGGCCTTATGTGGAAGAAGATGAGGTCTGCCCGACTTCGGTTTACGGAAATACAAAACTGGAAGGCGAGTTGATCAGTTTGACGAACAATCCGGAAACGCTGGTTATCCGTACTTCGTGGCTGTACTCTTCATTTGGGAACAACTTTGTGAAAAGCATGATCAGATTTGGCAAAGAACGCGCTCAGCTAAATGTTATTTTCGATCAGATTGGAACGCCAACTTATGCCGGAGACCTGGCCATGGCAATATTGGAAATCATACGGAAAACTGAATCAGGAGAAAGTGATTTTGTAGCCGGAATCTACCATTATTCAAATGAAGGTGTGTGCAGCTGGTATGATTTTACAATCGCCATCCATCAGATTTATGGCATTAATTGTGAAATCAGCGCCATCGAGTCAAAGGATTATCCTTCTGCAGTAGCACGACCACATTACAGCGTTTTAAATAAATCAAAAATTAAAAGTATTTTTGGAATCCAGATTCCATATTGGCGTAAAAGTCTGGAAAAATGTATCATTGAAATTAAAAAAATATAATTATGACAGCAAATAACGATCTTTTAAACTCGGTAAAAACCAGGGCGGCAGAATGGTTAAGCGAAGTTTATGATGCCGAAACCCGTGCCGAAGTAAAACGGCTTTTAGGCAATGAAGATAGCAGCGAATTGATCGACTCTTTCTACAAAGATCTGGAATTTGGAACAGGTGGTTTGCGCGGTGTAATGGGAGTCGGAACAAACCGGATGAATATTTATACGGTTGGTGCTGCTACTCAGGGACTCAGCAATTATTTGAAAAAGGAATTTGCCACATTGCCTTCAATTAAAGTAGCTATTGCTTACGACTGCCGTAATAATAGCCGTTTGTATTCAGAAACCAGTGCGCATATTTTTGCCGCCAACGGAATTGAAGTTTTGCTTTTTGACGAATTGCGCCCAACGCCAGAAATGTCATATGTAATCCGCGAATACGGTTGCCAGAGTGGAATTATTCTGACCGCATCGCACAACCCGAAAAAGTACAATGGATACAAAGCCTATTGGGATGACGGATCACAGTTGGTGGCTCCGCACGATGAAAATGTAATTATTGAGGTTCAGAAAGTGAAAGCCGAAGACATTAAATTTACAGGCAACGATCTTCTGATCACCATTATTGGAGAAGAAGTTGACCTGAAATTTATTGAAAAAGTTAAAACTGTATCGATTGCTCCAGACCTTGTAAAAAAGTATGCCGACCTGAAAATAGTTTATACGCCGATACACGGGACCGGAGTAAAGCTGATTCCGATGGCGCTCAGGGCCTTTGGGTTCACCAATATTTTCAATGTTCCTGAACAGGATGTTATAAGCGGCGATTTTCCAACCGTAATTTCTCCAAATCCTGAAGAACCGGCTGCCATGAAGATGGCTATTCAAAAGGCGATGGAAGTGAATGCCGATGTTGTGCTGGCTTCTGATCCCGATGCCGACCGCATTGGAGTTGCCGTAAAAAATCTGAAAGGTGAATACGTGATAATAAACGGCAACCAGACTGCCTTGCTGTTTATCTACTACATTGTCACCAACATGAAAAAGAATAATTTGCTGAAAGGCAATGAGTTCATTGTTAAAACCATTGTGACTACCGAAAAAATAGCAGAGATCGCCCGAAGAAATGGAATCGAATATTTTGATGTTTACACAGGCTTCAAATTCATAGCCGAAATTATCCGCGAACTCGAAGGAAAGAAAAAATACATTGGTGGTGGCGAAGAAAGTTTTGGTTTTATGCCAGCCGATTTTGTTCGCGACAAAGATGCCGTTTCATCCTGCGCATTGATGGCCGAGATTACCGCATGGGCAAAAGATCAGGGTAAATCGTTGTATGAGTTGCTGTTGGATATTTATTTGGAATATGGTTATTCAAGGGAAAAAATGAAATATGTGGTTCGCGAAGGAAAATCGGGCGCCGACGAAATTGAACAAATGATGGTTACCTTCCGGAATAATCCTCCACGCATTTTGGGAGGATCGAACCTGAAATTTGTAAAGGATTACGACACACTGATCGAAAAAAATCTTCTGACTGGTGAGGAAAAGAAAATCGATCAGAAAATAACCATGAACGTTTTGCAGTTTTTTACCGAAGACGGAACCAAAATTTCAGTACGTCCTTCAGGAACAGAGCCAAAAATTAAATTCTATTTTGAAGTTACAAGTGAATTGAAGAACCGCTCTGATTTTGATGCCGTTGAGAAACTGGCGGATGAAAAAATCGATAATATTATGAATGAACTAGATTTATAAACCAAAAACCAACTCAAATGAAACGTGTATTATTTTCAGCAGCAGGAGTTCTGGCTTTTACTGCAATTTTCGCCCAGGGAAGAACCGATTTTCCGATGAAACCTGAAATGACTGAAATCTGGGATCCTGAAATCACCGTGATTACTCCCGGAGCAACAGTTGTTGATGCCCCATCGGATGCCATTGTACTTTTTGATGGTAAAAATCTGAGTAATGAATGGACCAATGAAGCAGGAACTGAGCCCGGCTGGAAAGTTGCTGATGGTGCTGCAACTGTTGTAAAAGGTGCCGGAATTATTAAAACAAAACGTGTGTTCAATGATTTTCAGCTTCACATCGAATGGCGGTCGCCTTCTGAAGTGGTTGGTGAAAGTCAGGGGCGCGGAAACAGCGGTGTTTTTCTTCAGGGAATATACGAAGTTCAGGTATTGGATAACTACAATAACAGAACTTACCGCAATGGACAGGCCGGAAGTTTGTACAAACAACATCCACCACTGGTTAATGCATGTAAAGCCCCTGGTGTGTGGCAGGTGTATGATATTATTTACACCGCTCCCCGGTTTAATTCAAACGGGACTTATTTTACACCGCCAACTGTAACCGTTTTACACAATGGTGTTTTGGTGCAAAATCATGTTGCATTACGCGGTCCAACTCCATACATCGGTATTCCGGAGTATTTCGTAAAACCTCACGGTGCAGGTCCAATCAGTTTGCAGGATCATGGCAATCCGGTGAGTTATCGCAATATCTGGATTCGCGAATTGTAATAATTTAACCGCAAAGCTTTCTTTAAACAGGAAGCTTTGCTTTTTTTAGCTAACCCTAACCACATCCAATGTCGTCAAGCCCAAAATTGTTTTCCGTTTTTTTTCTGTTATCCTTCCTTTCATTCAATACCATTGCCCAAATTTTTACTTCCTCCAATCTTCCTTTGGTTATTATCAACACCAATGGACAGACGATAAAAGATGATCCGAAAGTTACTGTCGATATGGGAATTATCTGGAATGGCCCTGGAAAGAGAAATGCATTGAGCGATCCGAAAAATAATTACAACGGCAAAGTTGCCATCGAATGGCGTGGATCTTCTTCACAAGGTTTTCCGAAGAAAAGCTACGGCTTCGAAACCAAAACAAGCGATATGCTGGACATGGACGTTTCGCTGTTGGACTTGCCCGAAGAAAACGATTGGATTTTGTATGCGCCATACACCGACAAAACGATGATCCGCGATGTGCTTACTTATACTCTGGACGCTTCGCTGGGGCATTGGTCGCCACGTTGCCGTTATGTCGAACTTTTCCTGAATGGCAATTACGATGGAGTTTATGTGCTGATGGAAAAAATCAAGCGCAACAAAAACCGGGTTGACATTGCCAAACTTACCATTGCCGACAATTCAGGTGAAGCATTGACCGGAGGGTACATTGTTAAAATTGATAAAACAACCGGCGGTGGTGGCGATGGATGGAGTTCTAATTATAGCAATATTGTTGGACGGACTTTTTATCAGTACGATTATCCAAAGTCGAAGGAGATTACAACAGTCCAGAAAAGTTATATTCAAACTTATATTCGGCTGATGGAAAATGCGCTATACCAGGAAGTTTTTAATGTTCCGGGTAATTATCATGAATACCTGAACGATTCCTCTTTTATAGATTTCATGATTATTAACGAGTTGGCCAAGAATGTGGACGGTTACAGGTTGAGTTCATATTTGTATAAGGGGAAAAATGACCGAATAAATTGCGGCCCTATCTGGGATTTTAACCTCACTTACGGAAATGCAGATTATTACAATGGCTGGTCAACTTCAGGCTTTCAATATCAGGCAAATTTATTCACTGATAATTCTCAGAATCCATTTTGGTGGAGTAAATTATTGAGAGATCAGTCGTATGTCACAAAGCTAAAGAAACGTTGGACCTGGATTCGTAAACACGAACTTTCCGATCAGCGGATCAATTTTGTAACCGATAGTCTTGTCAATCTTTTGGCGGAATCACAGGTTCGCAATTATCAACGGTGGCCAATTCTGGGAGTAAAAGTATGGCCCAATTATTACGTCGGAAATAACTATGCATCTGAAGTCAGTTGGATGAAAGACTGGATCACCAAACGATTGGCTTTTCTGGATCAGCAATGGCCTTATGACTTTACCGGCATCGAAAACGAATTCGTTTCCCAATCAATTTCCATTTTTCCAAATCCGTTTACCGACCGGCTAACGGTTCAGCTTGCCCAAACTTTTAATGGAGAAGGAATTGCCGAAATTGTTAGTTTGGGTGGAGTTTTGCTACGAAAAAGCAACATTGTCATTCAAAACGGACAAATCCAGCTTGATTTTTCAGGAAATAATTCTTTGAGCCAGGGACTGTATGTTTTAAGAATCAACCAAAATAATCGCGTATTATTAACTGAGAAAATTGTGAAAAGGCCATAGACTTGTGTCAACCTTACCATTTCCTTACTTCTTTTTCTCCTGAAGGGCGAGCCGATTTGTGGGAAAGTTTTTTATCTATCTTTGCGGCAATTCACAAAAACATGTCTCATGCA
>DAITNH010000172.1:9207-11506 GCA_036834745.1 Prolixibacteraceae bacterium | reverse complement strand
GCTGAAACCCCGAATGCGATGAAAATACTAAAAAAGGAAACAACGGTTTTGATATCAAACACGGCTGTGATTATTTTGGAAAGCACGATCCCGAGCACAATCCCGATGATCCCTCCTGAAATACTTATCAGCGTTGATTCGGCAAGAAACTGGGCAACAATATCTTTCCGGGAAGCTCCGATTGCCTGTCGTGTGCCGATTTCGCGAATCCGTTCCATTACCGATGCAAGCATAATATTCATGATTCCGATACCTCCAACAATGAGCGAAATTCCGGCAATGGCCCCCAACACAATGTTGAAGATTTTTTTTGTGCGTTGCTGTTGTTTTAGCAACAGTTCCGGAATGGTAACTTCGAAATCGTACAATCCTGAATGGCGGCGCAAAAGCATACGTTTTACAATGTTGGCGGTGGCACCCAACTGCTCGGTTTCGTTTACCTGAAGGATGATTTTGTCCAGCTGGTTCGGATTTTTGTCATCAGAGGCAGTTTGTGTATTCGAATCTGTAATAATGATCCTTCGGCGGGCATTTGATTTTTCTACCTCGTCGGCACGAATCAGCGCCCGGTTCTTAAACCTCATCATGATGGTTTGTGCCGGAACAAAAATTT
Organism: Prolixibacteraceae bacterium; assembly: GCA_036834745.1. Taxonomy (GTDB): domain Bacteria; phylum Bacteroidota; class Bacteroidia; order Bacteroidales; family Prolixibacteraceae; genus Aquipluma. The sequence goes on along the minus strand of DAITNH010000172.1, from coordinate 10,893 downwards.
TATTGTCGGAACTGCTGATTCCCATTTCGTCTGAAGCCGAAGCTGTAAAGTCGCGCCGTTCGATCACTCCAATTATTTTCAGCCAGATTTGCCCACATTTTATGTACTTGCCTACCGGGTCTTCCTGGTTAAAAAATACGGTTTTAATATTGTCGCCGATTACACAAACCGGCTGACCTGATTCTTCCTGAATCGTCTTAAATATTTCGCCCGATTGCAAGCCAATATTAAATAAGCTAAAATAATTTGAATTCACACCTTCCAGAACCACAGGCTTGCTTTTACCATCGATGATGGCCGAATAATTGTATGAAATCACAGGGCTAACCATATTGATGGTCGGAATTATTTCCTGAATGGCTTGCAAATCCTGCATTGTAAGGCCTCGCGAGAACTTTTTGGCGCCGGCTTTTTCGTCCGTACTGCTCTCACTGCTACCATCTGAAGAAACTTCGGTTGGTGTAATGATGATGTTGTTGACCCCCACCATTTTTATCTGTTCCAGAATTTCCTGTTCGGCTCCTTTACCGATGGCCAGCATACTTATTACGGCTGCAACTCCGAAGATAATGCCAAGCGCCGTCAGTATCGACTTTAGTTTATTGGCAATAATTGCCTCAAAACCAATCACTATATCGTGAAAATATTTTTTGAAAATCATAGCTTTCTATTTTGGGGAGCAGTTCAGTTTTTTAAAGCAGTTCGGGGTGGCATCGGATTTGACCCGGGCAATATTTGAGGAATCGGTTGTTTCTTTTGTTCTTCTTCCCTTTCTTTTTCAGCCTGAATTTTGGCATTTTCCTTTTCCTTTTGCATTTCCTCATAAATATCAACTCCCTGTAATTCCAGTTCATTTGCATTTTCAGGTTCGACCAGCCATACTACATCGTTTTCTTTCAGTCCTTTTTTGACCAATACAAAATTTTCGTTTTCGTCGCCCAGCCAAACAATTTGCTTCACCTGTTTATCTTTCCCCAGATATACAAATTTCAGGCTGTCGTTTTCGAACACTGCATCCGAGGCAATCATTAATGTATCGGCAAAAGTATTGGCCTGTATGGCATTGCTGGTAGTCATCGCCGGTTTGAGGTCTTTGTCCTTGCCAAATATTTTAATTTTAACCTCAAACACTTTGGCATCGCTGTTGGGCATGGCCTGACCAATGTTTGCAACTGCTATCACTTCACCAGTCAGTTCTTTATCAGGAAAAGCGTCAATCCCAAGCTTCACATTCTGTCCGATTTTTATTTTTGAAATGTCAATTTCGTTGATGTAAGTTCTTGAAATCAGGTTGGTCATTTCAGGAATTGTGGCAATAACCGAATTGTATGGTCCGACTTTCGAACCTGTTTTAATAATTTCGCCCCATGGATATTTAAAATAAGTAAGAATCCCTGCTTTTGGGGCTATAATTTCGAGCGAATTAAAAAGTTTGTCAAGCTCCTGCGAGCGTTCGAGCACTTGCCGGTAACTGATAAACCTGCGGTCAACTCTATTTACTTCCTGTTTTCTCTTCAGAAGATAGGCCTTTTGCTCCTGTTCCAGTTTACGGACAGCCTTGTCGTTATCCATTGCTGCTTTTTTCTGAATGGAGGGCGATTCGTAAACCGACTCTTCCATGATAATCTTCTTTTCGGCCAGATCGAGCCTGGCATTTACGATTAAATCGCGCTGATTACTGAGATT
>DAITNH010000172.1:0-9107 GCA_036834745.1 Prolixibacteraceae bacterium | reverse complement strand
AAGATTCTTTTGGTATTCATGGTTCACAATTATTTTGTATTTATAGTTGGTTAATTTCAAAACAGCGAAAGAGCCAAAATAGTTTTTATATCATAAAGTCAATCAATGAGTGTCAAAACTAAATTTTAACTGGCACTTTGCTCAACATTTATGCCAAATATGTAAACAAATCATATGTTCTATTACATTATTTTTGATTTGAATTAATAATTTTTCAATCTGCAGGATTAATTAGATTTCTGACTTAAAGAATTCTTGCTGTCACCCGTGATTTTTTAGCAAAAAAGGTTGTAAATTAGTGTGTAAAATGCAAAAACGACCATATGCGATTTCTTTTGCTGTTCATTACTGTAATGCTATTGTTAGAATCTTTTTCGCAACCATTAATAAAGATCCAGCTATTCGGGATTGTTGTAAGTCCCGATTCAGTTCCTGTTAGCGATGTTTCCATACTGAACATTTGGTCAGGTCGAGTAGTGAGAACAAATGCAAATGGATTTTTCCAAACGGAAATTGCTGCCGAAGATTCACTTTTAGTCTATCATATAGCCTTTAAAAAACAATTCATTAATAAAAATCACACTGGAAAATATATAATCCTGCAACCCGAAATTCAGGAATTGATACAGATTGACATAAACAGCACGGAACAGGAATACAATAACATGGTGCAAACCATCAACGATATCAAACGACTTGCGCCTATGAAAAAGCTGGCAGGTTATGACGATGAATCAAGGACAGAATATTTTGTCATCGAAAATGGCTCCCACACCAAAGGGTTTAAATATTTTTTCGGGCCGACCATTATTATTCCGGTTAGCGAAATTGCAAAACCGATTTCAGAATTAATAGAAAACCGTCAACAGATAAGACAATCCTCTCATATCCATCTCTTGAAAGAGTGACAGTAACTGTATGAGAACTTTAAAGTTTGTGAATTATAAACAATAGCTGATGGCTATCAGTTATGCTAAAAATTTCTTATGAAACAAATTTTCTTATTATTCGCAGCCATTACGATGGCTCTAAATGCCAGTTCGCAATACAGGGTAGAAGTTGAAACTGGCGAAAAACCCATGTCAAAAGGATCTCAAATGGCTATCACTGTAATGATTCCTGAAGCCAAAACGGATGATGTTGAGCCGGTATGGAAAAGGTATATTAATAACAGGAGTGTGGGCGAACGGATCAGCAATCTTGCGACACAGGTTGGCAACATCTTCAAAACTGAAGAAAACAGGGCCAGTCGCGACCGTTTGAAGGTTGAATCAAAAGATGGTGAAATGTATGTCAGGTCCATCGAAGTAAACGAGATTTCAAAATATTCGATGGATGTTTATGCCCGTATTACCCAATTGGCTGAAGGTTGCCAGTTTAGCGCCTTTTTTCAATATACCGATTCTGCATTTATCAATGAATCGAATGTGGATGCAGAAAGATTAATGTCGCTCAAAAGCTACATTCGTGATTTTGGAGTGGAAGCATACCAAAGCGTGGTTGAAGACCAAATTAAAGAAGCAAAAAAGGAAGTTTCGAAACAGGAAGATGTTTTGAAAGATATAGAATCGAAAACAAAAAAGGAAGAAAAATCAATTACCAGATATGAAGTTGACATTCAGGAATGCAATGCAAGTATTTTTGAGGTGGAAGGTGACATTGTGCGTTTGAACGAAACCATCGAACTGAAAAAAACAGCATTTTCATCGTTGGTAAAAGGCACACCTGAATATGACGAAGGAAAAAAAGGACTAAAGGAACTTGAAAAGGAAAAATCAAAATACTTTCGGGAAATCAAATCCCTGAAAGGAAAAATCAAGTCAAAAGAAATGGATATCAAATCAGCTAAAAACACAATCGCCGATTACGACGTTGATCTGAAAAGACAACAATTGGTAATTCAGGAAAAAGAGAAAATTGTGGATCAACTGACAAAGAAAAAAGAAGGGATTCAATAAGGAATTGTTTAAAAGAAAGGAAACTGGTCAGTTCATTAATCGGACTGACCAGTTTCTTTTTATATTTTAGACAATTAATGACCTGATATCCTGAATTATGGATTGAGCCAACTGGTCGGCCTCTTCAATCGAAGGAGCTTCGGCATAAATACGGATGATCGCTTCGGTGTTCGATTTACGCAAATGCACCCAACGGTCGGAAAAATCAATTTTCACACCATCGATGTCGGTCACTTGTTCGTGACTGTATTTTACTTTGATTTTCACCAGAATGCCATCCACATCAATTTCTGGCGTAAGTTCGATTTTATTTTTCGAGATGAAATAGTCGGGATAAGTTTTCCGCAACTCCGAGCATTTTAAACCTGATTTAGCCAACAGTGTTAAAAACAGTGCAATGCCAACCAAAGAGTCGCGGCCGTAATGTGAAGCAGGATAAATAATTCCACCGTTTCCTTCGCCGCCAATTACTGCATTGACTGCTTTCATTTTGGCAACTACATTCACCTCGCCAACAGCCGATGCGTAATAAGTTCCGCCATGCTTTTCGGTAATATCGCGCAAAGCCCTCGACGATGATAAATTGGAAACCGTGTTGCCGGGAGTCTGTCCCAACACATAATCAGCAATTGAAACCAATGAATATTCTTCGTTGAACATCGAGCCATCTTCGCTGATAATTGCCAACCGGTCAACATCAGGATCGACCACAAAACCAACATCAACCGACTCGTTGCGAATGATTTCAGCCGTTTCAATCAGATTTTCCGGAAGTGGTTCCGGAGTATGGGCAAAATTACCAGTTGCGTCGCAGTTAATTTCAACAATTACCTTCACACCCAGCGCTCTTAGTAGCTCCGGAATCACAATTCCACCAACCGAATTCACCGCATCGATGGCAACACTGAATTCCGCTTTTCGAATGGCTTCCACATCAACCAAATCCAAATCAAGTACCTGCTGAATATGAATATCAGTATAATCTTTAATAAAAACCTCGCCCAAATCGTCCACTTCGGCAAAGCTATACAATTCATTTTCTGCAATTTCAAGAACCAATGCACCTTCGGCGGCATTCAGAAATTCGCCGTCCTTATTCAGCAATTTAAGTGCATTCCACTGTTTTGGATTATGGCTGGCAGTCAGGATAATTCCACCCTGCGCCTGTTCTTCCTTCACCGCGATTTCGGTTGTGGGAGTTGTTGCCATTCCCAAATCAACCACCATGCAACCCATTCCTGAAAGAGTAGCCACCACCAGCGACTGAACCATTGGCCCCGAAATACGGGCATCACGGCCAACCACGATTGTAATTGTTTGTCCGGGATGTTGCTGCTTGGCCCATTCGGCATAGGCCGCTGTATATTTCACCACATCGAGGGGACTTAAACCTTCGCCCGGTTTTCCTCCAATAGTTCCGCGAATTCCTGATATTGATCTGATTAAGGTCATAATATGATTTTTTCTGAGTTGATTTTTTATAATAATAGCCTTTGAAAGGTCGTAAGGCAAATATATAAAGTTCGTTGCTGAAAAATTATACGAAACAGAAAAGAAATATAAAAATGAAATAAGTTGAAAATCCTTATTTAGCAGTTAGCAATTTTGTCCCCCTTCCTTTGGATAGGTTAGGGGAGGCTTCAATTAAAAAGGGCACCGGATCTCACCCCGTGCCCTTTAAAGTTTTTAAGTCAGACCAAAAGTCTAAATTCAAAAACCATAACAAACTTATGAAAAAAAATTCCGCAATACGATTATATAACAGTTCACAAATCAAATACCCTTACCTGAAATCCGGCGTTTTGAAGAATATTTGATGACAATCGCTGAATTTAACTTCTTTTAACAAAGACAGGCAGTTCTGCAACATTTGCCGGATTCAAATACGAACTAAGTGAGCCGGATTTGGATGATATTTATTTACATTTGGGGATTGCTACCAACTTAAACGACTCCTGAATATGAAAATAAACCGTCGCTTAATTTTCATTACGCTCACCGCCACGCTTGGTGGTTTTCTATTCGGATTCGATACCGCAAAACACAAGAAATAATTCAAACAAAATATACCTGACAACATGCAAACCATCAGATTAAAAACCTTTTTTGTACCATTCTTTATCAATATTCTGTTACTACTTGTTTATCAGGTAAACGGACAGAGTTTGAAAGAAATTGAGTCGAACCGCGTATCGTTGCCGAACGGATGGAAACTTTCGCCTGTCGGAAAATTATTGCCTCTGGGAGATTTGCCTTTAAACATTGCGGTATCACCTTCAGGAAAAATGCTGGCCGTAACCAACAACGGACAAAGCGATCAAAGCATTCAGTTGATTGATCCTGAAAAAATGCAACTGCTCGACTCTGTGATCATTGCAAAAAGCTGGCTGGGACTTACTTTTTCAAAAGACGGGAAATATTTGTATGCTTCCGGAGGAAACGACAATTGGATCATTCAATACCAAATCAAAAACAAAAAGCTTGTTCCATACGACACATTGGTTATCGGCAAACGCTGGCCTGAAAAGATTTCAATTGCGGGAATTGCAGTGGATGACGACCAGCAGATGCTTTATGCCGTTACCAAAGAAAACAATTCGCTTTATGTATTCGACTTAAAAGAAAAGAAAGTAAAAACACAATTTCCGCTTGGAGGAGAAGGATACACCTGTTTGCTGTCTGACGACTGCAAAATGCTTTATATTACCTGTTGGGGATGTGACAAAGTTATTTTATTTGATACCCAAAAGCAAAGCATGACAGGTTGGATTCCTGTTGGTGACAATCCGAACGATATGTGCATAACTCACGATGGGAAATACCTGTTTGTATGCAATGCCAATGACAATTCGGTTTCGGTTATTTCGCTTGAACAGAAAAGGGTAATTGAAATTCTGAATACAGCCATTTATCCTGATTCTCCTTCAGGATCGACAACAAACAGTCTGGCCCTGAGCGAAGATGAAAATACATTGTACATCGCCAATGCCGACAACAATTGTCTGGCCGTTTTCGATGTAAATAATCCAGGCAAGAGTTTCAGCAAAGGATTTATACCGACAGGCTGGTATCCTACCTGCGTGCGAGTCGTCAAAAACAACATTTTTGTAGCCAATGGCAAGGGTTTGACTTCCAAGGCAAATCCTTACGGACCAAGTCCGAAAAAGGAGGAGGTTACCCACCATGCCGATTTGAACAAGAAACCAAAAGTGCAATACATTGGTGGTCTGTTTACCGGAACCCTGCAGTCGATTCAACAACCGAACGACAATCAGTTAAGTATTTATTCTCAGTCGGTTTACAACAACACGCCTTATAAAAAAGAAACCGAAATGCTTTCGAAGGGAGAAGAAGGAAATCCGGTACCATCGCGGGTTGGCGAATCATCGCCCATTAAATATGTGTTTTATGTGATTAAGGAAAACCGGACCTACGATCAGGTTCTGGGAGATATTCCTGAAGGCAACGGTGATCCGGGTCTGGTGTTGTTCGGAGAAAATGTAACTCCAAATCAGCACGCGCTGGCCCGGCAATTTGTTTTGCTCGATAACTTTTATGTAGATGGAGAAGTGAGTGCTGATGGTCACAACTGGACCATGGGAGCTTATGCAACAGATTATCTGGAAAAAAACTGGCCGACCAGCTATGGCGGCAGGGGCGGCAGCTATCCTGGTGAGGGGAAGCGCGAAATCGCCAACAACAAGAATGGATTCTTATGGGATATTTGTAAACGGTTTGGCGTAAGCTTCCGGAGTTACGGGGAATTTATTGAAGACAATAAACCCAGCATTCCGGTTTTAAAAGATCATTTCTGCGAAACGTATATCGGATGGGACATGTCGATTCGCGATACGGTAAGGGTTCGATGGTGGAAACGCGATTTTGAAGCATTGCTTGCAAAAGGCACTGTTCCCCGATTTAACACCCTCCGGTTGGGCAATGATCACACGGAAGGGCTAAGGCTGGGCAGGCCAACTCCGCTCGCTCATGCGGCCGACAACGATCTGGCTGTTGGACTTTTCGTTGAATACCTGAGTAATTCTCCTATCTGGAATGAATCACTGATCGTCATTGTGGAAGATGATGCGCAAAACGGACCGGACCATGTTGATGCACACCGTTCGACCGCTTATCTGGCCGGTGGTTTTGTGAAACAGGGATTTGTGGACCATACTATGTATTCGACTTCATCGGCACTTCGCACCATGGAATTGATTTTGGGACTTCCGCCAATGAGCCAGTACGATGCCGCGGCAGAACCACTGTGGCGCTGCTTTAATAAAACTGCCAATCATCCGCCATTTAAATCAATCCCAAATCGTGTTGATCTGAATCTGAAAAACACAGCTGACAATAAGTTTTCCAGATTAAGCGACACATTCGATTTCAGTCAGGAAGACCGGATTCCGGATGCACAATTTAATGATGTGATCTGGGCTGCGATACATGGATTGGATATTCCTTGCCCGGCACCGGTGCACGCAGCATTCTTTACACCTGCAAAGGAAAAGGACGAGGATTAAACCATTCTAACTTCACTTCGAACGAAGTTTGTAAACCAAATCCCACAATACGATGCCGGCACTCACCGAAATGTTGAATGAGTGTTTGGTGCCGTATTGTGGTATTTCAATGGCGCCGTCGCACAAATCGACAACCGATTGCTGAACACCTTTTACCTCATTCCCAAAAACAAGTGCAAGTTTCTGATCTTTTTCAGGCTTAAAATCCGGAAGTGAAACACTGTTTAACACCTGCTCTACTGCAAAAACACGGTATCCTGCTTCTTTCAACTTTTTCACAGCAGCTTCGGTTTCTTCAAAATACTCCCATGGAACCGATTTCTCTGCATCGAGCGCTGTTTTGTGAATGTCTTTATTGGGAGGTGTGGCAGTAATTCCGCACAACATTATATTTTCAATCAGCAAAGCATCCGAAGTACGAAATACGGACCCAATGTTATTGCAGCTCCGGACATTATCTAAAACCACCGTTAAGGGAGTTTTTGCTGTCTCTTTATATTCATCAACCGACAAACGGTCGAGTTCTGAATTTTTTAATTTACGCATTTTATTGATTTACAATTGGACGATTTACAATTTACGATTTGACAGGATTTACCATTTGACAATTTACTATTTACTATTTAAATGCCGCCATGAGCAAGATAAATGGTAAATCGTAAATAATTAAATCGTAAATAATTAAACTTTCCTCCTCCGGATTGGCATCGACATGCATCGGGCTCCGCCACCACCACGTGCAAGTTCGGAGCCGGGAATGGTAACCACACATTTTCCTTCAGGAATTGCGCACAATCCGCTTAATAAATCTTTTGCCTGAATGATTTCAAATCCATTTTGATTGAGCTGTTCGATGGTATGAATATTCCGTTCGTAACCAATCACTTTTCCTGGAGCAAAAGCAAAAAAGTTTGCGCCGCTGTGCCATTGTTCGCGTTCCTGAGTCCAGCTGTCGATGCCGCCACCACAACGCACCGGTTTCATGTCGATACCCAATTTTCTCAGGGCTTTCGGTAGATTTTTTTCCTCCTCAATGCTGATCACTTCCCCATTTTCAACCTGAATATGGATGGTATGAAAACGATTGGTTCCCATGATGAGCGGCTCATAAACCATGCAGGCATCCACGTCGAGAAACGTAAAAACCATATCGAGGTGAATAAACGATTCCGGTGTATCGGGTAATTCCTGAATGAGGATATGACGCAAACCGTCCTTTTTTGCTTTAATTTTTTCGAGAATAAAGTCGATTCCCTGTGTGCTGGTGCGAATACCGGTTCCAATAACCAGCACATCTTCGCGTCCAACCTGAAAATCGCCGCCTTCGATAGAAATACCCTGATAATTGCGAATTATTTCAGGCGTATTGGGATTTATGGTTGAAGTTTCGAGCATCGGATGGTGATTGAAAATAGCATCCATAATGAATGCCTCGCGATCGCGCACTTTGCTGGCCATTTTACCGATCAGCACTTCATTTCCAAACGACATGGAAGCATCGCGGGTAAAAAGGAAATTATGCAGTGGGCGCAGGCTGAAACGTTCAAGGCTGAGATAACGAGTCAGGTTGTTGCGTTCGAGGTAAACGCCCTGAATCAGTTGCCGTGCAAGTTCCGTTGGATTTTGTTCCATCAGCCGGGGTAAAATTTCCATCGCGCTTTCGTTGAAGCAAATGTCCTGAAGCAAAGCAGTTTTAACCCGATCGTTGCTTAAAATGTCCGAAAGCAAATCCCTGACTTCAAACGTGCGGGTAATTTTATTCAGGACTCCTTTGAAAATGGTATATTCATCGCTGGCAACCGATAAATTCAGAATGTCGCTGTACAATGCCCGTTCAGCATTTTCCGGAGTCATTTCTTCCACTTCCAATCCCGGAGTGTGAATAATTACCCCTTCCAATTGGCCAATTTCAGAATTTACTTCAACTTTAAATCTTTGATTTGTTTGCATATTTCCTTTTTAAGCGCACCAAAGATACAAACATTGGGCATCAGGATAATCGAAACCTTTTTTATTCGTTTCAGTTTTATAACATATAACTATCTTCGTTGCGGAAAACAGAAACAATGAGAAAGGTATTTTTGATAGTAGTTATTTTTTTGCTTGCTGCATTTGCCATGCATGCCCAACAACCTGCATCCCCTCATTATCTGGAAGGAATCAGGATTGACAATGATACGCTGCCTCACATTGATTTGCCACAAGTGAATATTTTCCCCAAAGCCCGTTTTAAATCGAAACAAGACGAACAACAATACTGGCGACTGGTTTGGAAAGTAAAAAAAGTTTATCCATACGTGAAAGAGGCTGCACGGCTTTACCAGAAATACCAACAGGACGTGCCGGCATCAGCGAAACGACGCGATCGCCGCATTTATATCAAAAAAGCGGAAGATGAACTGATGGCACTTTACGGGCCAAAACTGAAAAAACTAACTATTTCGGAAGGGCGGATACTGATTAAATTGATCGACCGTGAAACTCATTCAACTTCTTATGATTTGATAGATCAGTTGAAAGGTGGCGTTCCGGCTGTTTTCTGGCAGGGCGTTGCGCGTCTTTTTGGCAACAATCTGAAATCGCAGTACGATCCGTATGGCGAGGATCGTCAGATTGAGCAAATTGT
>DAITNH010000171.1:0-11564 GCA_036834745.1 Prolixibacteraceae bacterium | reverse complement strand
ATATCTGATTTGGGTGCTGTTCCAGATGTTGTGATAAAAAGTTTCATCGTTTGACTGAAGTGAGTCAGATGATAATTCTTCATCCGTGTTGTGAAGTGAATCCGTTTCACAGAATTCTATATCGTTGTGCAGGGTATCAGGAAGAGCTGGCTGTGAATGGGTGCTTATTGCAAATAACAGGCTGGTAATTAGTGTTATAGTTCGTAATCTCATTTTCAAAGTTTGGGTTAATAAACTAGCTCAAAAATTTGAACGGGTAACAAAAGTAACTTTTTCATTATTTATTCTGGCATTTCTAACAAATTACATCCTGCTTTTAACATTTAATAACACCTTTTAATACATTTGCTGCAACTAAAAAGGAGGATGAATCTAGAAATGGATGACAGGGCTTTTGTTAAGATTTTGAAGTACTTAGGATTCGGATTTGCAGGTATTTTCGCGTTAATTGGCTTGGTTCTTACAATGGGTTTTTTTGCAGTAAAATTTCATCTGACCGATGATCCGGGGGTAGTTGATATAAATGACCGTTATTTTCAGGAAATAAAAGACAAATACGGAAAATCATCGGATGAGAGTTCGGTAACGGTCAACTTCAGTGAAGCGCGACTTTTACACAATCTTTCTGTATTGAGCAGGTATTATCCGGCCAATGCTTTTTACATCCAGAATGCATATTTTAAAAGCCGTAACCTGAAGGAAGCCCAACGAATGATTGCAGCGGTAAACCTTTATCTTCAGGACAATGCTGAGTATCATGCTGAAGTAGCATGTTTCGAAGAAAGCAGCAGCCATAATGAGATGCAGGTAAAAACCGGAAGTGTTTTCGAATGGATGAATATCAATGAATGGCAGGATTTTAAACTTGCTGTTGCAAAAGACAAGCATCTTATCGACTCAGCCGCACACGTTACTGGAGTTGAGCCCCGTCTGATTGTATCGGTGCTGGTTGGCGAACAAATCCGTTTGTTCAATTCGAGCAGAGAAGCGTATAAGAAATGGATCGGCCCTTTGAAAATCCTTTCGGTCGAAACAACTTTCTCGTTGGGCGTTACGGGTATAAAAGTTCCAACTGCCCAAACAATCGAAAAAAACCTGTACGACAGCACTTCGGTTTTTTATCTGGGCGAAAAGTATGAACACCTGCTCGATTTCCAAACCAAAAACATAGCTCAGGAACGGTTCAACCGGCTGACTTCGTATAAAAACCATTATTATTCGTATCTGTATGCAGCGCTCAACGTGAAGCAGATCAAGATGCAATGGGAAAAATCAGGATATCCTATCCATGATCGTCCGGAAATTCTGGCAACTTTATACAATATTGGTTATGAAGTTTCAGTTCCAAAGGAAAATCCGGTGGTAGGTGGTTCTGGCATAAATATCAAAGGCAAACGGTATTCTTTTGGTGCGGTGGCATACGAATTCTATTATTCCGGAGAATTATATGAACTGTTCCCATTTAAAAATGCAAAATTCGATTTTACGGATGTGTAAAATAAAACTTTCCAAATGCTGTTCAGGAAGATTCTATATTTCTATGTTCCTTCTGCTTTTCCTGATAAGTTTTGGCGCAAAGGCTCAGACTAAATGGATCAGTGAAATTAAGTGGATCGACCTGATGGATGGGTTGCAGCTTGCAGAACTGGATGCCCCGCTGAAATCAGTGGTCAACGATTCGAAACTGACCATATTTAAAATTGATGCCGGTAAATTTGAGTTTGAATTTCTGACGGCATCTGAACATGGCAAATATGCCCGAACGGCACCCGATTGGGCAAAGGAATTCAACATGAATATCATCATCAACGCCGGAATGTACAATTACAATAAAACCCAGTCGAACAAAGGCTACCTGAAGAGCCGCAGCCACCTGAACAATCCGGTGAAAGCTTCCTATTACAATGCGATGATGGTCATGCATCCAAAAGATCCTGCAAAACCACCTTTCGAAATCATTGATATTACGTGTCAGAGTTGGGAAAAGGTAAAAACTCAATACCAATCTTTGTGTCAGGGAATGCGCATGATCAGTTGCTCAGGAGAAGCAATGGCTTTTACAAAAAGACCTGATCAATCGTGCAGCATGATACTGACTGCCACCGATGCTTCAGGCAATTTGTACATTGTTTTTACCCGTTCGCCTTATACCCACCGCGATATGATCAGCTTTTTACTGGGAATGCCATTGGATATCCGCACAACGGTTTATCTTGAAGGTGGCCCGGAAACAAGTCTGTATGTGAACACGGGCGACACGGTCATCGCCAAATTTGGCAGTTACGTTTCCAACACCTGCGACAATGACGACAACGATCATTTCCGTAAAATTCCCAATGTAATCTCTCTCAGAAAAAGGAAATAGAAATTTTCTTATATTGCAGGTTGTTATTGAATTGAGGCATTCTACCGCTAAATTATTCTTCGGTTGAAAAATCAATTTTTAAATTACCTCTTTATGAAAAAAGAAACCAAATCTCCAACCGCGATTTCTGAGTCGGCAGATTCATCCAACGATATTTTCAATCCATCAAAAAACGATCAATTTTTCATAGTTGGCATAGGCGCATCAGCCGGAGGGCTGGAGGCATTGGAACAATTTTTCACCAATATGCCTGCTGCCTGCGGGATGGCATTTGTGGTTATCCAACACCTCGATCCCACTCACAAGGGTATTATGTGCGAACTGCTTCAGCGGTTCACCCAGATGCAGGTTTATACGGTAACCGACCGGTTGAAAGTGAAACCAAACTGTGTTTATGTAATTCCGCCAAACAAAAGCATGTCAATCCTCAGAGGTGCTTTGCATTTGTTTGAGCCTATTGAAACACGGGGTTTGCGGTTGCCCATCGATTTCTTTTTCCGTTCGCTCGCCGATGACAGGCAGGAACAAAGTATAGGTGTTATACTTTCGGGCATGGGTTCCGATGGAAGCATGGGGCTGAGGGCTATTAAAGAACAGGCAGGAATAGTGCTGGTGCAGGATCCGGAATCTGCCAAATTCGACAGCATGCCCCGCGCAGCCATTGAAGCTGTTATTGCTGATGTTGTGGCGCCGGCAAACGAGCTGCCCGAAAAATTAATGGCGATTATTAAGCTTCCGGTGCTGGTGGCCTCCAAATCCAAACAGTTATTAGAGAAAGACACCAGCTCGCTCGAAAAAATTATTATCCTGCTGCGTGCACGCACCGGGAACGACTTTTCGCTCTATAAAAAAACTACTTTGTACCGCCGTATCGAACGTCGCATGGGTATTCACCAGATACTTAAAATAGCATCGTATGTGCGCTATTTGCAGGAAAATCCGGTAGAAGTTGACATACTTTTCAGGGAATTGCTGATTGGGGTGACCAATTTTTTTCGTGATACTGCCGTTTGGGAAAAGTTAAAGGACAATATTTTACCTTCATTATTTGCCAAATTGCCACATGGGCATATTTTAAGGGCATGGATACCAGCTTGTTCAACAGGTGAAGAAGCCTATTCGCTGGCCATTGTTTTTAAGGAAGCATTGGAAAAGGTGAACATAACCAGGAACTTTTCGTTGCAAATATTCGCCACAGATCTCGATAGCACCGCCATCGAAAAAGCACGAAAAGGTATCTATCCGGCAAATATTGTTACCGATGTTTCGTTAAACCGATTAAATCGTTTTTTTATAAAGACCGACGACCAATACCGCGTAAATGCGGAGATACGCGAAATGGTTGTTTTTGCGCCCCAAAATGTGATCAAAGACCCGCCGTTCACAAAACTCGACTTCCTATCTTGTCGTAACCTGATGATATACATGGATGCCGAATTGCAGAAGAAGCTATTGGCGCTGTTCCATTACGGCCTCAATCCAGGCGGATTGTTGTTGCTCGGAAGCGCAGAAACCAATGGTGCACAGTCCGATTTGTTCACTCCGGTCGATTCAAAACTGAGAATTTACTTGCGCAGCGGTTCGCATAAAGCTGAAGAACTTTTCAATTTTCCCAGCTCATTTTCATACTCGAAACAGGGACTAATTGAAATCCAAACCCCGGCGAAAATTCCTGATAATGTACAATCACTTACCGATCAGTTGCTTTTACAACAGTTTTCGCCTTCGAGCGTGCTTGTTACTGATAAAGGCGACATTATTTATATCACCGGAAGCACCGGGAAATATCTTGAGCCGGCGGCTGGCAAAGCCAACATGAACTTGTTTGCCATGGCACGCGAAGGGCTGGCCAACCAACTTCCGGGAGCTTTCCGAAAAGCAATGCAGAACTATGAAAAGGTGGTTCTGCGAAATGTGAGGGTGGGGAACAACGGTGGGGCTTTGTTTACAGATGTGACCATTCAGCAATTAGAAAAACCAGCGACCCTGAAAGGCAAGATTTTAGTGTTTTTTGCCGATGTGCCAAATGCCAATCTGAAAATTTCGGAACACGGAGCAGAAAATACATCAGGCATGAATCTAAATACAGAATTGGAAATGGAGCTTCAACGCCTGAACGAAGAACTTCAAAGTACACATGAAGAAATGCAAACTTCGCAGGAGGAACTCAAATCGACCAACGAAGAGCTGCAATCGACCAATGAAGAGTTGCAATCGACCAACGAAGAGTTGACCACTTCAAAAGAAGAGATGCAAAGTCTGAACGAGGAACTCCATACAGTGAATGCTGAACTTCAGAGCAAAGTAGATGATTTCTCGAGGGTCAACGACGACATGAATAATCTGCTGAACAGCATCGATATAGCAACTTTATTTTTAAGCAAGGATTTAAAAATAAGGCAGTACACCATTCCGGCAACAAAAATATTCAAACTCAGGCAAAGCGATATCGGGAGGCTTTTTACCGATCAGGTTACCGAATTGGTTTATCCTGAAATGTACAACGATACCAGGGAAGTATTGCGCACCCTGGTATTTAAAGAGAAACCCGTTACCACCAGTGACGGACGATGGTTTAATATCCGCATGATGCCATACCGCACTACCGAAGATAAAATCGATGGTTTGGTAATCACCTTCATCGACATTACAAAGTCAAAACTATTGGAAAACGCTTTGCTCGAAAATGAAATGATGCTACGTTCATTCATTCAGGCTGTTCCGGGAGTCATCATTGGTTTGTCGCACGAGGGAAAAGTAATTGAATTTAATCCTGAAGCCGAAAGGCTCTTTGGCCGCAAGCGCAGCGATGTAACGGGGAAAAGCTATGTAGATTTATTTGTCTCCGAGCCATCGCGTAAAAATGTTACTAACGAATTGAAAAATTTATTGACAGGCATTTTGCCAAACCGATATGAGAACCTTGTGAAAACCATCGATGGCGATGAACTGAAAATTGAATGGTCGGCCCATAAATTTGTTGGTGCTGAAGGAATGTTAATTGGAATTATTGCGGTAGGCGAGAAGATAACAAAACTGGGACAATGATAATAAGATAAAATAACTGTTTAGGAAATGCATTGAGAGGTATGGAAAAAGGGAAGAATCAATCGCCCGAAGCTATTCTGCTTCGAAAAAAAGCTGAAGAACAACTAGAAATTAAGAGTCGGTTAAAAGCAACATCAGTAAATGCCGGTTCCGGGTCAAGTCAAAATGTACCCGACACGTTGAAACTCCTGCAAGAATTGGAAGTTCTCCATTTAGAACTCGAAATGCAGAACGAGGAGCTTCATTTGGCAATGGAGAAAGCAGAACATGCCGCCAGAAAGTATGAAGATCTTTACAAAGAAATTTGTGATTTTTCACCTGCCGGTTATTTCAGACTCGACCACAACGGTATTATTTTCAGTCTCAACGAAAGCGGCGCCGGCTTGCTTGGCGTGGAGCGTTCTTTTCTCGAGAATAAAAACTTCCGGCATTTTGTCTCACCTGATAGCCTACCCGTTTTCAATCAATTGTTTCAGAAAATATTCGAAACAGGCTCAAAACATACATGTGAGCTAAAATTGGCAAATAATGGAAATCCTTCCATTTATGTTTACCTCGAAGGGATGTTCAATAGTCAGCAACAGAAATGTCTTTTGACTGCGGTTGATATTACCGGACGCAAAAATGCAGAAAAATTACAAAAAGCAAGCGAAGAAAAATTCAGGCAACTTGTAGCAAATTCATTTGACATGTTTGTCCTCATTGATTCAAATGGGATACAGCATTTTGTTAGTGAGTCATGTGAAAAAATTCTTGGTTATCGCCCCTACGAATTGATAAATATACCTGTAATTGAAAACATGATCCACCCTGACGATCGGGAGAAAATAATTGAAGTGTTTCAAAATGCTGTACTCATTGGATATGGCGGGGCGCAATACAGGCACAGGCATAAAAATGGAGGATGGGTTTATCTTGAAGCATTTGGTACAAATCAAATTAACAATCCGGGTATTAATTCAATTGTGCTCAATGTAAGGGATATTACAGGGCGCAAAATTGCAGAAGAGGCATTGCGTGAGAGTGAAGAAAAACACCGCATCCTTCTCGATGATTCCAGCGATCCGATTTTTACTTTTTATCCTGACGGACAATACCGCTATGTGAACAAGGCATTTGCCGACGGGGTAGGGCGTGAAACGGAGGAGATTATTGGCAGAAAAATTTGGGATGTTTTTCCAAAAGATGAAGCGGATAAACGTTTCGCTGCAGTAAAATGGGTTTTCGAAAATGGCGAAGAAAAAATCCTCGAAGTTCGTGTTCCCCGTCCTGATGGCGACCGTTGGTATTTGACAACAGTCAAGCCAATCCTGAATGAGAATAGAAAGGTCATCACCGTTATCTGCATTTCCAAAGACATCACTGTGCGCAAGCAGGCGGAAGTTTCATTGCAGGAAAGCAATGAACTGAATGAATCGCTGTTAAAAACCATTCCTTTCGGAATGGATATCGTTGACGAACATGGGAATATACTTTTCATGAACGAAAAAATGGAAAAACTTTTTGGCAACAAAATAAATGGCCATAAATGTTGGGATCTTTATTGTGACAAAAAAAGTCAATGTGCTGATTGTCCCTTGTTATCAGGAATAAATATCGGGGAAACTGATTTTTTTGAAACGAAAGATGTTTTTGGCGGAAAAACATTCCAGATCAGCCATGCCGGAATGATTTTTCAGGGAAAGAAAGCCATTCTGGAAATATTTCAGGATATCACAGATCGTAAACAGGCGGTGGAAGCGTTGCTCGAAAGTGAAGCACGTTTACGCGAACTCAATGCAACCAAAGACAAGTTTTTCTCCATTATTGCCCACGACCTTAGAAATCCTTTTAACTCAATCATAGGTTTCAGCGATTTGCTGACAAAACAAGTTCAGGAAAAAGATTATGAAGGTATTGCAAATTACAGCCAGATCATACTGAATTCATCGCAACGGGCGATGGATTTGCTAATGAACCTAATGGACTGGTCGCGCATGCAAACCGGAAGAATGGGCTTTTCCCCCGAATGTATTGATATGGTTGAACTCACAAATGAAGTATTAAAATTATTAAACAGTTCAGTCAAGCAAAAATCAATGGTTGTTAACACTGAATTTCCACCCCTGGCTTTTGCGATGGCCGATAAGAAGATGATCAGTACGGTTTTGAGGAACCTGATTTCGAATGCTGTAAAATTCACCCATCCCGGTGGCGAAATTGTTATTTCAGTAAAACCAAAACTGAAGGAATGGGTAATTACTGTATCCGATAATGGAGTTGGAATTAAAAAGGAGGCGATTGAAAAGTTGTTCCGGATTGACGAGAGCCATTCGACTTTGGGAACAGAAGATGAGAAGGGAACCGGACTTGGCTTGCTTTTATGCAAAGAATTTGTTGAAAAAAACAATGGGAAAATATGGATCGAAAGCGAAGATGAAAAGGGAAGCAAATTCTATTTCAGTGTTTTAAAAGCCTGATGAAATGTCAGTTTAAGATATTGAGCTGATATGAATTGGTCTTTATAAATCGTAACGAGAGTGGCATTTTTTTCGTAGTACAGACACAACTAACTTCTGAAAACGAAAAAATGAATTCGCCAAAAATAATTTCGGATAATGTGATGCAGAAGGGCGGTTCTCTTCGTCAAAAAGCGGAAGAGCATTTAAAAGTAAACAAATCCTCAAAAACTTCAGCATCAGACTTCTCCACCGAACTAACAGAATTGGGTTTTTTTAAGGGAACCGAAAGTGAAACGGACCCGATGAGACTTCTGCACGAACTTGAAGTACACCAGATAGAGCTTGAAATGCAGAATGAAGAACTGAAGTTGGCAGTTGAAAAAGCTGCCACTGCCACTGCACTTTACGACTTTGCCCCTGCCGGATATTTTACATTAAATCGCGAAGGCATCATTTGTCAGATGAACCTCAGTGGTGCCAATCTGCTTGGCAAAGCACGTTCAAACTTAATCAACAGTAATTTCAATCAATTCCTCACTACTGATTTTCTCCCTGTATTTAACGACTTTTTTCGAAAAGTATTTGAAATCAATGAGAAACAGATATGTGAATTAAGATTGTCACTGCATGGAACTCCCACTTATTTCGTTCATGTTGAAGGAATTATTTCTGATGTTGCAACGAATTGTCTTTTAACTGCGGTTGATATCACCGAAAGCAAGCAAGCGGAGCAAATAATTGCCGAATCAGAAGCCAATTTGAACTCGCTTGTAAATAACCAGAATGAATCCATTTGGTCAATCGACAGAGACTACAACATTGTTATTTTCAATAAATTCTTTCTGGATGAATATTTTGCCTCAAACAACATTGAATTAAAGAAGGGAATGAATGCCCTCAAAAATATTTCACCAAAAAAGAGGGAATTATGGAAGCATAAATACGATAGTGCGTTGACTGGTAAAAGAATATATTTTGAATATTCCAATTATGTAGGCAAGGAACTTCATTATTACGAAGTTTTTCTTAACCCGATTATTTCTGAAGGGAAAGTTTCCGGAGTATCAGCATTAAGTGTAAATATTACCTACCGTAAACAGGCAGAAAAAGCATTGCGCCTTTCCGAAAGTAAATACAGAAAACTCCATGAGAGCATGATGGACGGCTTTGTTTATGTTGGAATGGATGGCCTGATCAGGGAATTCAATGAATCATATGTACGAATGCTTGAATTTAGCCCCGATGAACTTACCAAACTTTCTTACAACGACATTACTCCTGAAAAATGGCACGTTTACGAAAGAGAAATTGTAGAAGGACAGGTATTGATTAGGGGCTTTTCGGATGTTTATGAAAAAGAATACCGAAAGAAAAATGGAACTGTTTTCCCTGTTGAACTTAGGACCCTTCTTTTTAAAAATGAACATGGTGTAAACGAAGGAATGTGGGCGATAGTGCGCGATATTTCCGAGCGAAAGCAGGCAGAAGCGCAATTGCGCGAGAGCGAGTACCTTTTCAAGGAATCGCAGCATGTGGCATTTATAGGCTCTTATAAGTTCGATCTTGTGACTGACAATTGGGAATCATCTGAAGTATTCGACAAAATTTTCGGCATCGAAAATAGCTACCAACGAAACATTCAGGGATGGCTTGATATTTTACATCCCGATGACAGGTCGATGATGGATAATTACTTTAGGGACGAAGTTTTATTGAAAAAGAATCCTTTTAATAAAGAATACAGGATAATTCGAAATTCAGATGGCGAAACCCGATGGGTTCATGGCTTGGGCAAACTTGAGTCCGACACTGAAGGCAATATTGTTTCAATGATAGGTACCATTCAGGATATTACCGACCGAAAGCTTGCGGTGGAAGCATTACAGCAAAGTGAAGCCCGATTGCAGGAACTCAATGCGACCAAGGACAAATTTTTCTCCATCATTGCCCACGACCTGAAAAATCCTTTCAATTCAATCATCGGTTTCAGTAATATTCTGGCAAGGCAGATTTATGAGAATAATTACGAAGGGATTGCGAAATATGGAATGATCATTCAGAATTCCTCGCAACGGGCCATGGATTTGTTGATGAACCTTTTGGAATGGTCGCGCCTGCAAACTGGCAGTATCGCTTTTAAACCCGAATGCATAGAAATAGTAGAACTTGCCAATGAAATATTGAGATCATTTAACGATCCTGCCCAACAAAAATCGATCGCTATTTTTACAGAATTTCCACCATTGGCTTTTGTTTTTGCCGATAAAGAGATGCTTAGTACGATATTCAGGAACCTGATTTCGAATGCATTAAAATTCACTCATCCTGGTGGAAAAATTGTGATTTCGGCCGAAAAAAAGCAGACAGAATGGATGATAACAATCGCTGACAATGGAGTCGGGATAAAAAAGGAGGCCATTGATAAATTGTTCAGGATTGACGAAAGTTACTCTACAATGGGAACGCAAAATGAGAAGGGAACCGGTTTGGGATTGTTGCTCTGCAAAGAATTTATCGAAAAAAACGGTGGCAAAATCTGGGTAGAAAGCGAGCATGGTGGACAACAGGAGAGTAGCGGAAGCAAGTTTTATTTTACGATTCCAAAAGGCTGAAAGAATTAACGAATGATCCACATTCTATTTTTTAGTTCCAATATCGGAGCATTACTCTTCGGATAAACCAGTTCCGGCATCTAAAGTAAGCAGCTCCATTCCATCAGATTAAGCAATGGATCTGCTTATTTGAAGCATTTACACCTTCAAAAGAAATCAAATTTATCTCTTAATCAGATACTGAAAAGGATCAGTATTGTATATCATATTTATATCTATTGGCAACAAATTAGTGGGAAAATAATTGGGTGAAAGCTTAAAAAGTAAACAAATTTATTTTTACATTGTCGAATTGAGAAAACAAGCGTCATTCAGTGAATTGTCTGCAATAAACAAGTATAGTCTGCCAGTTATTATCCTTAGGAAAAAGAAGAACAAACATGAAGGAAGATAATACGAATTTACCGGAATCAACCAAACTACGGCAAAAAGCAGAAGCAAAATTAGAAAAGGATTTACAGGCTATTATTGAAAATTCGTTTGAGAGTGTATGGTCGATCAATGCCGATTATGAGATTCAATATGTAAATGAGCAGTTTGTCCGGGAATTTCAAAAAACATTCGGTGTAAAATTAGCCAAAGGAGTAAACATTCTGGAAGCATTGCCCGATCCGCTAAATATCCTCTGGAAAGAACGCTACGACAGGGCTTTTAATAATGAGCATTTTGTTTTTACCGATAAAATTGATCTGGTACATACCATTCTTTACATCGAAGTGGCCATGAACCCAATTGTAGTAAATGGTAAAGTTACGGGGGTATCGCTGCATGGGAAAGACATCACTGAGCGCATAAGGATAGAAAAGTCGTTGAAAATGAACGAAGAAAAGTTTCGCAAGCTTTTTGAAAATTCACCTGTTGGGATTTCACTGACAGGATTCGACGGATCAATTTACCTTAACAAATCAGGCATCGGAATCATCGGTTATCCGGAAGAAGAAATGAATGGAAAAAAATGGTTGGATATCACCTATCCGGACGATGTAACGATGACCACCGAAGCGTTACAATCGTTATTGGATGGAAAATGCACTCAGGTGCGGTTCGAGAAAAGATATATTCACAAAAACGGGAGTATTGTTTGGGTTGATATCTCAA
>DAITNH010000170.1:0-11596 GCA_036834745.1 Prolixibacteraceae bacterium | reverse complement strand
AATTAATCATTTCAGCCATGTCGTTGGCTTGTTTCAAAGTATTGATGGCCGATCGATCGCCGGCATACATCGGGTGAAGCGGTTCTATGGACAGTTTTACACCGGTACTTTGAGCAGCAGGAAGGATTCGCAAAATCCCTTCCGCAATTTGTTCCCTCGATTTTTCGAGCGGCTGACGACCATCGGCACCGCAAACCAGTACAATCGATGGCGCACCAGTGGCAGCGGCCTGTTCAATGGCAAACAGATTGTCAGAAATGGCAGCTTCCCGTTTTTCCACTTCTACTGAAGGAAAAAATCCACCACGCGCCAGCGAAACAACCGTCATTCCGTGATCATCAAGTAATGTTTTTACTTCTGCCAGATTTTTATTTTCCAACACATTTCGCCAGATAGTAATTCCACGAATTCCAGCTTTTGAGTAATTCTTCACACAAGCTTCAATATCCCATGGTTTAGTGGTCAGCGTATGAACGCAGAGTTTCGAAAAATCAATAAGTTTAGTCGGCATTATATTTTGTCCAATTTTTCAGGTGATTGACGAGTATCAAACAATGTTACAATCTGAATATAATTATTTTGCATAAATATTGCGAGCTGTTTCATGTGAATGGACTCTACCTTCATCCAAATCCTTTAAACCTCTCTCGATAGATTCAATCTCTTCTTTATGCATCTTATCCGACCAGTCTGGTAAATGAGTGTAATTAGATTTTATCTCCCTAAGTTTTTCAATAATTGAAGTGTCATTCAATTTTGTGATCCATTCAATTAAATCTATTTTTTCTGTTTGAATATTCATACCAAATAATTTTTACACAAATTTAAAAAAATGTATAGTATTTATCTTTATCAATCATTCGTTGCAGAAAAATAGCTGCCTCACGCATGTGATAATCGCCCCACATGCTCGATTCATTGCAAGGAATCTTATAGCCTTCAGGAATATTGTCCCAGCCATTCGGACGGTGATAAACAGAATGAAGCAGAATTCCCTGATGTTCGGGATCGATTGATAAATAAGCCGTTTCGAGCAATCTGGAAGACACTGTTAAACCTGCCTGAAGGTAGCGGTTACCTTCTTCTGTTTTCCCATTTGAATTCAGAAAATGTCCCAGCCGAAGCAATCCCTGTGCGCCAATTGCCGCCGCAGAACTGTCAACCGGTTCAAAATCGTTGTACGGATCGGCTGGCCTGTTCAGATAATCACCCAAATGCACCAATCCCGGAGCACCGGTATCCCAATAAGGAATTCCATCAGTTGGTGTATTACTGATATAAAAATCGCAGGTTGCCTTGGCACCTTTCAGCATAATTTGCAATAACTCATTTTTACTGATTATTCCCTCAAATTCGCTTTCAGGGAGGGTTTCCAGAAACTCGAGTTCTTCAGCAAAACCAAGCATTGCCCAGGCCAAACCACGTGTCCAGGTAGAAAAGCCGGTATAGCCTTGTTGCGAATTCGGGCAGCGGAAATTTCCGTCATTCGGGTTGAAAACAGACTCGTGTGCGGTGCGACCCCAAACGTCGTAACTATCGCGGCCTTCAGCATAAAATACTGAATATTTGGCGGTTGAGATTAAATGATCGACTGCTCTTTGGAAAAGTGAAATGCGGACATCGTTTTCACCGGGAAGATAATGCCCCAAACGATGGGCAACCATCAAAGCGCGGCACGAGCGAATGGTATCGACAAACAGTGAATGCGGACCGTTAAACGAGTATATGAAACCGCCATCTTTGGTTTTGCTCCAGCGGTTGGCCTGAATGGCTCCGGAAGCTTTGATGGCCAATTCATAGAAATTATTTTCCCATTCGTTTTGCGCAATTTTGCCTTCACGCATCAAACGGTGAAGGTTTCCGTAGGTGCTGATGTTGTTGAACCCGTGATCGTGAACACCGACGTGACTGACATGCGGCGCCATTTTACTGACTGTATTTTCGCGGCCAATATTTAGAAAAGATTCATCGCCGGTGGCATCAAATTGCAGAATGGCCGAACCATACTGAAATCCCTGCGTCCATTCTGTCCAGCCGCGGGTCGAATATTTTCCGTTCACAGTAAAAACCGGAGCTCCCTTTGCCGGATGGTATTCAGATTCAATTTTCAGAATTTTTTCTCCTGAAAGTTTCCAGAAAAGGTTGAGCTTTTCTTTCAGGTTTTCTGGTTTAATATTGTAATCTATAATCATGTATTTTGTTTTGTCTTCGGTAAAAATGAAACAATCACAGCACCCAAAGTTGCCAGTGCGATCAATACGATGAACCCGGTTGAATAGCTTTTTGTTGCATCGTAAAATGCACCTACCAACATAGGAAATAGCGCTTCTGCAATTCCATCGGCCACCAGAATAATTCCCATGGTTCGTCCCAAAGCCCTCACTCCAAACAAATCGCCTGCCATCAGCGGAATAATCATATAATCGCCTCCAAGCCCGATTCCAAATATAACAGCGAAAATATAGATTCTTCCCGGAAAATCGGGCATCAGAAGCAATGGAATGGCGAAAGCAACAATCATATAAATCAGGATCATCACGTATTTCCGGTTGATCAAATCGGCCAGAAAGCCCATCAGAACCCGTCCGGCCAGACTCGACAGCAGGACAAAGGACATAACATGTGCGGCCTCGGTTTGAGTAAAATTCAGATCGCGAAGGTAAAGTTTCAAATGCTGGGCAATTCCGCCTACCGCGCCAATCGAGCACATGCTGCCAAATGCCAGCAGATAAAAATTTGGATTTCTGAGAATGGTTTTGATTGGAACCATCGTTTCCGTTTTTGCCTTTTCCTGCTGTTCTTTTTTAGAATCCCTGATAAAAAATGCCATCGGAAAGGCGATGAGAATGACCAGAACACCAATTGTCATCAACGCCATATGCCAGCCCATGTTTTTCTCCAGACCTGCAGCAATCAGCGGAACCAAAGCACCGCCGGTTCCAATTCCAAGATAGGCGATTCCCATGGCTTTTCCGCGATTCTTGTCGAACCATCTGGAAATTAAAACCTGACTGGGAAGAGGACCACCAAAAACGTAGCCCAGCGCATTCATCACATAAAACAGGTAAAACATTGACAATGTACTTGCAAAGCTGAGCCCGATCAACGCAGTTCCAGCCAGTAATGCCCCGGTCATCATCAGCGAACGCGGGCCGTAACGATCAATCAACCAACCTGCCAGAAAGCCGAAAAGCGGTGCAACAATTAATTTTCCGGCTGCATTTCCTGAAGTTACCACTGCACGCGACCAGCCATATTCTTTGGTCATAAAATCGTAAAAAAAAGGAAGTCCGTACAATGCAAAGCCAACAATGGCTAAAAGTGCAAAAAAAGCTGTTGCCAGGATGTAAGTCTGCGAACTTCGGGGCGGGTTTTCAGCTTTACTATTTTTTTTCATTCGCTATGGTTTAGGTACCGTTAGTTTAGAACCCTAAAATTAGTAAAAGTCGTTAAACGGCAATGGCCCGGAATTGCTTTGACTATGTTTCCCAATTTGGGATCTGCACGAAGGAAAAATTTAAGTCAACTGATTTTTTTTCAGCCAGTATTACACAACTTAAAAGCCGTCTCCGGAAAATCTCAGAAGACGGCTTTTGTATATTTTAACGAAGGAAAGTCATCGGATCAGGTAGTTAATCAAATCATTTCCAATCTAAATCTCGAATAATCTTATCAAATTACTGATCCGATGACGGAAATTGGATTGTTCTTGAGTTTCAAAGCTTTTTTGCTTTTTTGATCAACCTTCATCGGATCAGTATTCGTAAATAGCTGATTATTTGTATTTTTCCTGACGAAGCGCTTTGATTTTCTCGTCTGTGAGGTAATCTTCAAAATCCATGTATTTGTCGATGGCTCCTTTTGGGGTGAGGTCTATCACCCTCGAACAAACGCTCTCGATGAATTCGTGGTCATGGCCAGTCATCAGAACTTGCCCCGGATAGGTTTTCATGTTGTTGTTGAAAGCCTGTATCGATTCCATGTCCAAATGGTTGGTTGGATGATCCAAAATCACGGTGTTCGGATGTGCCAGCATCATACGGGCAATCATGCAGCGCATTTTTTCGCCTCCTGAAAGCACTTTCGCGCTCTTCTGCAAATCATCGCCGGTGAACAACATTTTGCCCAGGTACTGACGCAAAAAGTTTTCGCTGGTATCGTGTGAATATTTGCCCAGCCATTCGTAAAGGGTTTCACTTTTGGTAAAAAAGTCAGTAACATCGTTTGGAAGATAGGCAGTTGTAATTGTTACGCCCCATTCAAAGGTCCCGGAGGTAGGTTCAGTCTGGCCGTTAATAATGTTGAAAAATGCTGAAATGGCGCGGTTTTCCTTTGCAAGAAATACAACTTTGTCGCCTTTCTCGATGGTAAAGGATATATTTTTGAACAACACTTCGCCATCCTGAACGTATGTTAGGTTTTCGACAGTCAGTACACGGTCGCCTGTTGCACGTTCCTGTTGGAAAATGATTCCGGGATAACGGCGCGTTGAAGGCTCAATCTCTTCAATCTTCAACTTTTCGAGCATTTTCTTGCGGCTGGTAGTTTGTTTCGACTTGGCTACGTTTGCACTGAAACGCTGAATAAATTCAAGTAATTCCTTCTTCTTTTCTTCCGCTTTTTTGTTGGCATTGGCAGCCTGACGAAGTGCAAGCTGACTCGATTCGTACCAGAAAGTATAGTTTCCGGAGAAAGCACGGATTTTTCCGAAGTCGATGTCAACCACGTCGGTACAAACGTTGTCTAAAAAGTGACGGTCATGCGAAACAACAATCACAGTATTCTGGCAATTGCCCAGGTAATTTTCGAGCCAAAGCACGGTTTCAAGGTCAAGGTCATTGGTAGGCTCATCAAGCAGCAGGTTGTCGGGGTTACCAAAAAGGGCCTGCGCCAAAAGTACGCGAACTTTTTCCTTACCGTTCAGGTCCTTCATTAAAGTATAATGCATGTCTTCCTTGATACCCAAGCCACTTAGCAGATTGGCAGCGTCACTTTCTGCATTCCAACCATTCATGTTCGCAAAATCATCTTCAAGCTTGGCGGCCAAATGTCCATCTTCTTCCGTAAAATCGGCTTTTGCATAAAGGGCATCTTTTTCCCTCAATACACGAAGCAATTCGGTATGGCCCATCAGGACGGTATCGAGAACTGTGTGTTCATCAAAAGCGTGATGGTTCTGGTTAAGCACCGACAAGCGTTCGCCAGGACCCATCAAAACGGAACCACGGGTTGCATCCAGATCACCTGAAATTATCCGCAACAAGGTTGACTTTCCGGCACCGTTGGCACCAATTACACCATAGCAGTTGCCGGGTGTGAACTTTAAATTAACATCCGAAAACAAAGGTTTTTTCCCGAACTGAATTGATAAATTTGAAACCGTAATCATAAGCGTTGTATTTTATTTCAGGGGCGCAAAGGTAGGAATATCTGCACGAACCTGGGGAATTCTAAATTAATAAATTATTAAGGATCAACAAACTGCCAGCGGCTAGCTGCTGGCTAAAAGGAAAAACTCTTTAATCTTCAATAACCAATCCTCTTTGCCTCACCACTTCGTAAACAAGCAGGCCGGCAGCAACCGAAACATTGAGCGATTCGATTTTGCCAAGGATCGGAATTTTTACGTGCTCGTCGGCAAGGGCCAGCAGTCGCGGATCTATGCCGGTATCCTCGGAACCTAAAATGATGGCCATTGGTCCGGTAAGATTGGCATTGGTATAAACAGCGGTCGATTTTTCGGTGGCTGCAATCAGTTTTAATCCTGAATCTTTCAGGAACGAAATGGTTTCCTTCAGGCTGCGGGTGCGACAAACAGGTACCAAATGCAAAGCTCCGGCAGAGGTTTTAACAGCATCGGCATTGATCCGGGCTGAACCTTTATCAGGAATTACAATGGCATTTACACCGGCGCATTCTGCTGAGCGAACAATGGCGCCAAAGTTGCGAACATCGGTCACCTGATCTAGCACAAGCACCAATGGAGTTTTTCCTTCTTCGTATATTGCCGGAATAATGTCTTCAATTCGCTGTAAAGCAACAGGCGAAATGAAAGCCAGCACACCCTGATGGTTTTTGCGCGATATCCGGTTTATTTTTTCAATCGGTACATACTGAAAAGCGATCTGACGAATACGGATCAGGTCGAACATCTCCTTGAACAAATCGCCAATCAATCCTTTTTTAATCAGGACTTTGTCAATTTCTTTTCCGGCCTGAATGGCTTCGATGACGGCGCGGATGCCAAAGATCAGATCGTCGGCAGGTTTATTTTCTTTGTTTTCGTACATGTCCTTTATATTGATGATTGATGAGTTATTATTTTTGTTTACTGCGACTGAACACTGCCTACTTTTTTACCAGGTCTTTATCCTTGAAATTTCTTCCAGCTCGTGGTTCAACACTTCCCATTCATACATTCTGTGTTCCAGATCCTTTTTCATCCGGTCGTATTTTGTGAAAATTTCAGGATCGTTTCCATTTGAATCTGCCAGCAACTGATCCATTTTTACGATATCGTTTTCCAAATCAGCTATTTGCTTCTCCGTTTTTTCAATACTCTTTTCTATGCGGCTGAGGTTTTTATTGATTTCTTTTCGTTCTTCGAAGCTGACTTTTTCAACTTCCTCCGTTTTTTGCACTTTAACTTCCTGATTCGAAGAGACATCTTTTTTCTCCAATTCCTTCATCGATTCAATTTTCTTCCGGCGAAGGAAATCGTAAATGCCGCCAATATGTTGTTTTACCTTCTTGTCTTTGAATTCATAAACGCAGTTTACCAATCCTTCCAGAAATTCACGGTCGTGCGATACCACGATCACCGTTCCGTCGTAATCAATCAGCGCCTGCTTCAGAATTTCCTTCGAACGAATATCAAGGTGATTCGTCGGTTCATCAAGAACCAGCAAATTTACAGGTTCGAGCATCAGTTTCACCATTGCCAAGCGAGAGCGTTCCCCTCCTGAAAGCACCTGTACTTTTTTATCGGCATCCTCGCCAGAAAACATGAAACCGCCAAGGATACTGCGTATTCTAGTCCTGATTTCACCAACAGCAATCAGATCAATGGTCTCAAAAACAGTCAGATCCGGATTTAACCTTTTTGCCTGATCCTGTGCATAATAGCCGATTTTGACGTTGTGTCCCATCTTTAACTCACCCTCGTATTCAAGTTCGTTCAAAATGACACGGGCAAGCGTAGTTTTCCCTTCACCATTTTTCCCGACAAAGGCAACCTTTTCTCCCCGCTCAATGATGATATCAATTTTATTGAGCACCTTCAGCTTTCCGTAGCTTTTTGAAAGTTCCTTGGCTTCGGCAACTATGGTTCCAGAGCGCAAGGCTGGTGGAAATTTTATCCGGAGCGCTGAATTATCCTCATCGTCAACTTCTAAACGTTCCAGACGATCGAGCGCTTTAATCCGCGACTGCACCTGAACCGCTTTGGTAGCCTGATAACGGAAACGCGCTATAAAGCTTTCTGTATCTTCAATCATTTTTTGCTGATTGACATAGGCAGCCATTTGCTGTTCTTTCAGGTCTTTACGCAAAATCAGGTATCTCGAATAATTTGATTTGAAATCGTAAATACGACCGAGTGTAATTTCGATGGTACGGTTGGTCACTGCATCCAGAAAAGCCCTGTCATGCGAAACAAGCACAACTGCCCCATTGTAGCTTTTCAGAAAATCTTCCAACCACTGAATCGACTCAATGTCAAGGTGATTGGTAGGTTCATCCAGCAAAAACACATCCGGACGTTTCAGTAATATTTTTGCCAGTTCGATGCGCATACGCCATCCACCGCTGAACTCAGAAGTTTGCCGGATAAAATCAGATCGCAGAAAGCCAAGTCCTATCAGTGTTCTTTCAACTTCGGCTTCAAAATTATTTCCGCCAAGCATGTGGAAACGTTCGTTGAATTCGGTGACGTGATCGAGTAAGCGATGATATTCTTCTGATTCGTAATCGGTGCGTGTGGCAATCGCATGGTTGATTTCTTCGATGCGGCGCTCTAAAGCCAGAATTTCCTCAAACGAAGTCACTGCTTCTTCAAAAACAGTCCGTCCGTCAATAATCTCCATGTGCTGAGGCAAATAGCCAAGACGAACATCCGTAGGCACCGAAACTACTCCGCTGCTGGGTAATTGATGTCCTGCCAGAATTTTCAGAAGTGTTGATTTTCCGGCTCCGTTTTTGCCCACCAGACCAATCCTGTCTTTGGGACTCACCAACAATGAAATACCTTTGAATAACTCGAACCCGCCAAAACTAACCACCAATTGATCAACCGAAATCATAACTAATAAAATTGAGGGTGCAAAGATAGTAGAAACATTCGGAACTTGAATTTCAAGTTTGATCATACTTCGAAAAGTCATCCGATGAATGTTTTTACAAAGAGCTTAAATATTTATATTCAGGGAATCAGTCAATTATAAATTCATCGGCTGACTATGGTAATGTAGATATAAATAAAAATGGCAATAAAAAAAGCAGAAAAATCCAGCCTTTTTTATTGCCACACAAAATACTTTGGTATGAAAAATAAGCTTAACGACTAATGACAATCGATTTTGAATAGTATCCGTTATTGTTTTTCAATTTAAGGATATAAACTCCATTGGCCTTCCCCGATAAATCGATTTCAATTTTATTGGTAAAACCTGATTTCCGTGATAAAATAAGCTGCCCCAATTGGTCAAAAATTTCAATGTCTGTTTCACTACTCTGTAAACCGGAAGACTCGATGCTAAACACGCCATTGCCGGGATTTGGAAAAACCCTAAAATCATGGCTGTCAGCAATGCTGTTTGTATTGGTTATATCGCTGAATTTCATTACTGTTGTGCGCCTCATACTGGCAGCATCGCGATAGGCAATGAATGGAATACCAGCGTCAGAAATTGCAATACTTATATCGGTTGCTTCTCCCAACGATGCCGCAATGCCAACAGGAACCCAGTTCGCACCTTCAAGTTTTACGACAGTTGCTTTTTTGCTGTTCGCTCCATCGGCAAACACAACATAAGGGGTTCCGGATTTCGAAAATTTAATGCTTAAAGAAGAAGCCTGCCCACCGGAAAACTCTGCATTACCCAAGGCTACCCAGCTTGCTCCGCTGGGTTTATAAACGGTAGCTTTGCCATTGTTGCCCCAGGAAGCCACGTGTGGAATACCACTGTGCACTGCAAGACATTGATTTCCATCGTGTGTTCCGGTAGAAAAACCTGCGTTACCTACAAGTTGCCAGGAACTTCCATTAAATTTCATCACACTGGATTTTAAACTGAAACCTGAATACTCCCTGAAAGCTACAAACGGAGTTCCACCTTCAATAGCCAAAGAAATCACATTTGTATAATCGGCTGTAAAACCCGCCTGTCCTATTGCTGTCCAGCTTCCGCCATCCAGTTTCATAACGGTAATTTTATCATTGTATTTGGCATCGCTAAACGCTACACAGGGAGTGTTGCCGTCCATGGCCATGTCGATTACATCTGCACGATTCGTCGTAAAACCGGCACCACCAACGTAGGCCCAAGTTGTTCCGGTAAATTTTATTACAGACGCTTTGCCCCCATTTGCCTCGTCGCAAAAAGCAACATAAGGAGTTCCTCCGCTGATTGCCATGCTGATGGAATTTGCTTTCCCGGCGGAAAAACCCACTGTCCCAACCGGTTCCCAATCGGTTCCATTAAATTTCATTACGGTAACTTTATCACCATTTGCCCTGTCCATGTATGCAACATACGGCGTTTCACCATCAAGCACGATAGACTGGGAAAAGGCTTCACCTGCTGAAAAGGCT
The DNA here is from genome assembly GCA_036834745.1 of Prolixibacteraceae bacterium. Lineage (GTDB taxonomy): Bacteria > Bacteroidota > Bacteroidia > Bacteroidales > Prolixibacteraceae > Aquipluma. The sequence goes on along the minus strand of DAITNH010000170.1, from coordinate 1,785 downwards.
TTTTTACCGACGAGGTTCCAGGATTGCGCAAATACAGAATTCGAAAGAATTGCAAAAATTAAAAGTAGAGTTGCTTTCATAAGTTTAGTATATAAGGGTTGTAAATTGTTATCCAAACTTGCCCTAAAGATATGCCAATTTCATAAACATATAAAATATACACGTTCCTTATTTTGCACTTTTTTGCAATAATCAGGTTGTTTGCCTGATTTAATTACTTTTGCTGAAAATTTTACAGATCATGGGAAGAGGCCGGAAAGTAAAGCCGTTTTTGGAAGGTGTTTTAATCACTGATATTGGTTCTGAAGGAAAAGCAATTGCACGGGTGAATGATGTGGTAGTATTTACCACGCATGTTATTCCGGGCGATGTGGTCGATTTGCAGGTGACTAAAAAGCGTACCAAATACATGGAAGCCCGGGTGACCCGTGTTATTACTGAATCGCCTGACCGTGTTCCTGCTTTTTGCGAACATTTTGAAGTGTGCGGCGGCTGCAAATGGCAGTTTCTTCCCTACGAAAAACAGCTTTTTTACAAACAGAAACAGGTAGTTGATCAGTTGCAGCGAATCGGGCGGATTGAACTTCCTGAAATTACCCCGATTCTGGGATCGAAAAAAACAACTTATTACCGCAACAAGCTCGAATTCGGGTTTTCCAACAAACGCTGGCTGACCTACGAGGAAATTGGCACTGAAGGTGACGACATGAACAAAAATGCGCTGGGATTTCATGTTCCAGGCATGTTCGATAAAATCATTAACATCAACAAATGCTGGCTGCAGGGCGAACCATCGAATGAAATCCGCAATTTCATAAAAAAGTATGCTGACGAAAATAACCTTGAATTTTTCGATCGACGCATTCAGGCCGGACTCCTGCGCAACATCATCGTCCGAACTTCAACCACCGGCGATGTGATGCTGATCGTGTGCTTTTTCAGCGAACAGCAGGAAAACCATGAAAAGCTATTGGCAGCCGTTGCTGCAGAATTTCCACAGATTACTTCGCTCATGTATGTGATCAACGGAAAAGGAAACGATACAATCAGCGATCAGGAAATACTTGTTTACAAAGGAAATGACCATATTCTGGAAGAAATGGAAGGCCTGAAATTCAAGATCGGACCGAAAAGTTTTTACCAGACCAACTCAGAACAGGCTTACGAACTGTACAAAGTTACCCGTGATTTTGCCGGACTGAAAGGCGATGAAATCGTATATGATTTATACACCGGAACCGGAACCATTGCCAATTTCATTGCCCGAAACGTGCAGAAAGTAGTTGGTATCGAGTATGTTCCTGAAGCCATTGAAGATGCGCACGTAAATTCAGTTTTGAACGGCATAGAAAACACCAGCTTTTTTGCCGGCGATATGAAGAAAATTCTGACCAGCGATTTTATTGCTCAACATGGAAAACCCGATGTAATTATTACCGATCCGCCACGCGCCGGAATGGACGAAGATGTGGTGAAAACCATTCTGGAAGCTGCCCCCGAAAAAGTGGTTTATGTAAGTTGCAATCCAGGTACCCAGGCCCGCGACCTTGCTTTAATGGACGAATTTTATAAAGTCACCCGCATTCAGCCGGTTGATATGTTCCCGCACACGCACCATGTGGAAAATGTGGTGTTGCTGGAAAAGAGATAGTCTGTTTCACCACAGATTACAAAGATTACCATAGATATTTTTTCTCTGTGATTACACGAATTACCACAGATATTTTTTCTCTGTGATAATTCGTGTAATCTGTGGTAAATTTCTTTTTAATTCAGTGATTTTAA
>DAITNH010000169.1:0-11617 GCA_036834745.1 Prolixibacteraceae bacterium | reverse complement strand
TCCGTCGGCGCGCAATTCGCCAACCATATCAACCACCGCCTGAATATTTTTTGATGCCAGCAATTCTTCAATTTGTGCGACTCCCAGATTTGCCCAAAACGGTTGTTCTCCGATTTCATCCCTGAAATTAAAATCGTTCCAATGGGTTTTGTCGAATATTATTTTGCGACATGAACCCAATCCCATCCCCATTCCAAATTCGCGGCAGACGCGGGCAATGTTTCTGTTGATTGTTTGTGCCACACCAGTTCCGCCGGTCATGCTCGAAACCCAGATGGGTGTCCGCATCGTTTTTCCGAGGAAATTGATGCTCAAATCCAAATTTTCAGGATGAGCAGCAAGCATGGGTTCGTAGTTGAAACGCTGGTCTTGCTCCGTCAGTTTGGTCTGCGAATCAAGCGCCAGTTTGATGTGTTCGAGTTTTCGGTCGGAAGCCATTTCGAATTATTTCAAGATATTTCGAGAAATTACCATTCGCAGAATTTCTGAAGTTCCCTCACCAATTTGGAGCAAACGCTGGTCGCGGTAAAAGCGTTCTATGGGCCATTCACGGTTTTTAAACAATCCGGCTCCACCTAAAATCTGAACAGCTTCGTCTGCTACTTCACGGGCAATTTCGGAACAATACAATTTCGACATGGCTGCTTGTTGCGCGTAAGAATGTCCGTTGTCCTTCAGCCAGCAGGCATTGTACAAAGAGTTTCGTGCATTTTCAATTTTCAAGGCCATATCTGCCAGCTTGAAGGCGATGACCTGAAATTCGCTCAACGATTTTCCAAACTGTTTGCGTTGTTTAGAATAAGCTTTTGCCATTTCAAAGGCTCCCTGTGCAAGTCCGAGGCCAATGGCTGCAATCGACAACCGGCCCGAATCAAGCGTTTTCAGCATGATTTTAAAACCATAACCGCGCTCGCCCAACTGGTTTTCGAGCGGAACCCTGCAATCGTTGAAATAAAGCATTCCATTATCCGCAGCACGCCAAACCAATTTGTTTTTCATGGTTTCGCGGATGAAACCTTCGCGTTCTTTTTCAATCAGGATGGCGGTAAATTCTTTTCGCCCGTCTTTTTCTCCGGTAATTGCAAGAGTCGTCATTCCTGCTGAAATTTCCGAAGTTCCGTTGGTAATGTACTTTTTAGAGCCATTCACGATAAATTCATTTCCTGAAATTTCTGCGGTGGTTTCAACGCCTTGGGCATCAGAGCCTGCATTCTCTTCTGTCAGTCCGAAAGCCCAAAGTTTTTCACCGGTGCAAAAAGCCGGTAAAAAGGTTTCCTTTTGGTGTTGAGAACCGAATTCCACGATTGGCCCAACGCCAAGCGAATTATGAGCGGCCAGTGTCGCAGCCATTGAGCTGTCAACGCGTGCAACCTCTTCAATCGCAATAATGTACGACAAATAGTCGCTGCCCTGTCCACCAAATTCAACTGGAGCAGTCATTCCAAGAATGCCAGTCTTGCCCATTTCGCGCACCAGTTCAACCGGAAAAATTTCTTTTTCATCAAAATCGTCGATCACCGGTTTTATGAAAGTTTCGGCAAAATACCTGACTTTCTCCCTGATCTGATGATGCTTCTCTTGTAATAATGCATTCATATATTGGTTCAAAGTTTTAAGTTCAAAGTTTTTTTAGTATCGATCGTTTGCCATTATTCTGAAAACTGATTACTGCGGCTGAACGCTATTTTCCTCCAGTTCAACAAGTAATTGCCGTTCAACCACTGTACTTCCTTCTTTAATATGTATCTTTTTAACCTGTGCATCAACGGCACAAAGTATGTGAATTTCGGTTTTCATCGATTCCAGAGTAAGTAAGGTTTGTCCCGAAGTGACTGCATCTCCTTCGCCTACATTTATTTTCAATACCCTACCAAACAAATCGGCACTAATAAGGTTCTCAAAAATCTTTATGGTTTCCTGATTCTTTCGGTCAACTTTGGCCTGATTCAATAAACAGTTGCTTTGCAGCTCAAATGTAAAACCTTTCGTTCCAATCAATGTTTCCCCAACTCCTTCAATTATCAGAAACGTTTCGGCTTGCTGATCAATGTGAATCACAAGTTTTTTGCCTGTCAGTTTCCAGCTGTCTACCTGATATTCCTGGTGATTGACTCTGAAAATCTTTCCATTCTCAATTCCACATTTGTATTTTCCTCCTTCAATCGAGACCTCCAATTGGGGCATCATTCTCCAGAAACCGATCTGATTCCAAACAGAATTTACGGTGTGATTTTTTTGCTGAAAATGAAAAATAAGGTAGGCAATAACCAGTTTGTGCTTGTTCAGATTATCTCTTTTCTCCTGAACCTGCTGGTTGATCAACTCCAGATTCTCATCAATGTATCGTGTGAAAATTTTATTTTCCTGAAATGCATTGCTTTCGACCAATCCAGCTAAAAACGAAAGGTTGGTGTGAATTCCTGAAATACAGGTTTCTGACAATAGTTGCTGCATTTTGCCTGTTGCCAATTCACGGGTTTCGCCGCGGATGATTATTTTTGCCAGCAACGAATCGTAATTGGACGAAACTGTTATTCCTTCTGAAACAAAAGTTTCAAGCCGAATATTCTGCTCTTCCGGAAAATCCCAAACAGTGAGTTTCCCAGCCGATGGGAGAAAATTGCGGCTGGCATCTTCTGCGCAAAGCCGCACTTCGATAGCATGTCCCGAAATCTGAATGTCTTCCTGATTCATTGGCAATGGATTTCCTGCAGCCACCAGCAATTGGAGCGAAACCAGATCCGAACTGGTAATCATCTCGGTTACCGGATGCTCCACCTGAATGCGGGTGTTCATTTCCAGAAAATAAAAATGGCCGGTTTCGTCAAGCAAAAACTCGATGGTGCCGGCATTCCGGTAATTCATGGATTGGGCAATTTTTACCGCGGCGGAAGTCATCTGATTGCGGAGCTCCTCGCTGATGGAAGGTGATGGCGCTTCTTCGATAATCTTCTGAAAGTTGCGCTGTACGGAGCATTCGCGCTCGAAAAAGTGCAGCACATTTCCATGGTGGTCAGCCATAAGTTGCACTTCAAGGTGGCGTGCTCTTGGCAAATATTTCTCAACGAACAACTCTCCGTTTCCGAAGTAACTGAGCGCCTGACGTTCGGCTTTTTCGAGTGCGGGAAGCAATTCTTCCGGCGATTCGCAAATCACCATCCCTTTTCCACCGCCGCCGCCGGAAGCTTTTACCATCACCGGAAATTCCATTTCAGAAGTGTGCTGAACCAATTCTTCAACGGTTCCGCGAAACGAAGGTAAAACAGCTATTCCCAGTGATTCAACATATTTGAAAGCCTGATTTTTTTCGCCCATCAGGCGGATATTTTCAGGAGTAGGACCAATAAAAACAAGTCCTGAATCGGCCACCTTTTGAGCAAAACCGGCATTCTCAGAAAGAAATCCATAGCCGGGATGAATCGCTTCAACACCAGTTTTCAAAGCAATTTGAATGATTTTATCCTGATTCAGGTACGTTTCATTCAAGGTTTTCCCTGAAAGCAAAACCGCTTCGTCAGCCAGCGAAACATGCAAAGATGCAGCATCATCAGCGGCATAAACTGCCACAGTACGAATGCCGTTCTTTTGTGCCGCCCGGATAATCCGAACTGCAATTTCACCCCGGTTGGCTATGAGAATTTTTTTCAAAGACTTCACGCTTATGTATTGTTTTTTTTGCCAGCAGCAAGTTACCAGCCGCCAGCCGCTTGCTTTTTATCTGAAAACTGATTACTGCGACTGCCTACTTTCCCCATTTCGGTTTCCGTTTTTCCAGAAAGGCCCGAATTCCTTCCTGTCCATCAGGCGAGGAAAGCGCTTCTGCCAAAATGACTGCAGTCAAGGCGGTATCATTTACATCGATGGCCCCGGTTGTCACCTGATTGATCATGTTTTTTGCCCTTTCTACTGCCGAAGGTGCTGCCGAATCGAAAGAATTCATAAATTCTGACAATGTCTTTTCCAACTGATCTTCTTCGTATAAAACATCCACCAAACCTGCTTGATATGCTTCGGGAGCATTGAATAAGCTTCCTGTCAAAATCCATTTCCGCAGATTCTGAACTGACAATCTTTTTGATACAAATGGCAAAATTGTAGCAGGCAAAAGTCCCAGTTTTACTTCGCTGAACATGAAACGGGTGTTCGCTTCGGCCAGTACAAAATCACAGGCTGACATCAGTCCAATGCCTCCGCCAAATACGTTTCCACGGACACAAGCTATGGTAACCAATGGCAATTGGTATAATTTCAATAACAGATCTGCCAAATGTTTATAGCGCGCGGCGCTTTCCTCCTGATTGTTTTCGTCTGATCCGTAAAACCAGTTCAAATCGGCACCAGCACAAAACGAACGGCCATTTCCGGAAAGAACCATAAAAAGCAGGTCATTTCTGCCGGAAACCTCATCCAGTGCCTGATCCAATTCTGCAATCATTTCCAGAATTAAGGCATTGTGCCTTTCCGGACGATTCAATGATATACGGGCAACGGTTTTCTCAATCTTAACTTCAATATATTTATATCCGTTTTTCACACTTTTGTATTTTCGTTTAAAAAATCAATTTCTTATACCAGATCTGCCCCTGAAAAATTCCGAAGGAATTTAATGTTAATCACCTCCAATATAACTGGGGGATTAAAACACATCGCAAGTGACAGAACCCGAAACGGGTTCAATTATTCTAATTATCACATTGAACCCACTCGGGGTTCATTTTCTCAATTCTCTTTTATCCCCCAGTTATACTGGGGGTCAATATTATTTTACCACTTCGTGGTAATTTTGCTATTCATGTTCCTCAAATGTGGCGGAAGGATAATGCTCTGAAATGTGATGCCAACTTGGAACCTGAAAAATGAAACTCTCATCACATCCTAAAAACTCCATATCCCGGTTCTCCAAATTGCCGGTTCAGCGAAACCGAAATGGCCATGGCCAATACTTTTCGGGTGTCAGCCGGATCGATGATCCCATCATCCCACAAACGCGACGAGCTGTAATATGCTGAACTTTCTTCATTAAACTGTTCAAGTAATTTATCTCCCGACCCATTGCTGCCAATGCTTTTCAAAACTCCGGAAGCCTGCTCGCCGCCCATCACAGAAATGCGTGAATGTGGCCACATAAACAAAAAATGCGGATCGAAAGAACGTCCGGCCATCGCGTAATTTCCGGCGCCAAAAGAACCGCCAATCACCACCGTAAACTTTGGAACTGTCGCGTTGGCAACCGCGTTGATTAGTTTGGCTCCGTCGCGCGCAATTCCACCATGTTCGTATTTTTTACCCACAATAAATCCAGTAATATTTTGCAGAAAAAGCAACGGAATTTTCCGCTGCACGCACAGTTGAATAAAATGGGCGCCTTTCAGCGAACTTTCCGAAGTTAAAAAACTATTGTTGGCGATGATGCCAATTGAAAATCCATAGATTCGGGCAAAACCTGTCACCAATGTTTTTCCGTAGTTGGCCTTGAATTCCTGAAACTCACTTCCATCAACCAAACGATCGATAATTGCGTGGGCATTGATCGGCCTTTTCAGATCAGTCGGCAACAATCCATACAATTCTTCCGAAGGGAAAAGTGGCTCATTTACTGGTTGAATATCTATTTTTTGCTTCTCCGTAACAGGTAATCCTGCCACAATATTACGGCAAATCCTGATCGCGTCAACATCGTCTTCGGCAATGTGATCGGCCACTCCTGAAACTGAAGTATGAACCTCGGCACCACCTAACTCTTCAGGAGTTACTTCTTCGCCGGTGGCTGCCAATACAAGCGGCGGGCCTCCTATAAAAATGGTTCCCTGATTGCGCACCATGATGGTTTCGTCGCTCATGGCCGGAACGTAAGCGCCACCGGCAGTACACGAGCCCATCACCACCGAAATCTGCGGAATTCCTTCAGCCGACATTCTGGCTTGATTGTAAAAAACCCGGCCAAAATCGAAACGGTCGGGAAAAACGTTGGCCTGCTCGGGCAGGTAAATACCGCCCGAATCGACTAAATAAATGCAGATCAGTTTATTTTGACGGGCAATTTCCTGCGCCCGAACGTGTTTTTTGATGGTTTCGCGGATGTAAGTTCCGCCTTTTACGGTGGCATCGTTGGCAATAATCAGGCATTCGCGCCCTTGAACGACACCGATTCCGGTAATAATTCCGGCGGAAGGAAAAGCATTGTCGTATTGATTGTAAGCTGCGAATGAAGACAATTCGAGAAACGGCGTTTGCTGATCGACCAGCAAATTAATGCGCTCCCGGGCAAGCAGTTTTCCGCGCGAACGGTGTTTTTCAACCGCTGTTCCGGAACCGTACGAACTTACTTCCGCCAACTTTTCACGGAAGGTTTTTAATACTTCTTCGTAATTCCTGAAATTCTCCTGAAACTCGGGAGATTTGATTCGTGCTTCGTTTTGTTTAATTTTTACCGTCATCTGATTAAACAGAAAAGTTTAAATCACTTAGACAAAGAACTGATTCATTTAGTTCACATGCAATGGTAATTTATAAGGCCTGAATGTAGTTTTGTAATGAATTTATGTAATTCAACCATTGTTTTTTCATTTCAGGTCATCAATATTCAAACAATTTGTCGAATGCATCTGACAATTAAGTGTCTTTTTTGTCGAACCCATCCAACAAAAAAGGATTAGATAGCAACCAATTCTCCCATCAAAACCAACTTTTCTCCTTCTCCGGACAGCCCGGTTAATTTTACGGCGTGGATGGTATTTTTATGAATGTCTTTCGCCTGAAATTCAACCGGAACATACAAATCTCCGTAGCCGGATGCTTTTGTTTTAGTCGCTTTTTCAACCAGAATATTCTGGGTTTTTCCAATCAGACTTTGGTAGAATCGGAGTTTATTTTCTTCGGAAAGTTCTCTGATTTGCGCTGACCGTGCAGTTTTTATCTTCTCCGGAACGTGATTTTCCATGCGTTCAGCCCGTGTACCTTTTCTAACTGAATATTTAAATGTGTGTACATGGCTGAAGTTGAATTCACCAACGGCGTCAAGTGTCTGCTGGAATTCTTCGTCGGTTTCGCCGGGGAATCCAACAATGATGTCGGTAGTGAAATTAAAATCAGGATGAACCGACCGGAATTGATTGATGGTTTTGCGGAATTGTTCCACGTCGTACATCCGGCGCATCCGGAGCAACGTTTTTTCGGAACCACTTTGCAGGCACAAATGCAGGTGCGGCATTAGTTTTGGATGACTGAAAAGTTCCACAAACCGGTCGCCAAAACCATCGGGTTCGAGCGATGAAATGCGTACCCTGAAATCGCCCGGAACTTCCAGAACCTGAGCCAGTAAATCTTCGAACCGTGCTTCCCCGTCTTCGTAACGCCCAATGTTGACTCCGGTAACCACAATTTCTTTGAATCCGTTTTCGATGGTTTTGCGCACACTTTCCAGCACATCGGCAACCGGTCGGGATACTGCCCGACCGCGCACCATCGGAATAATACAGAAGGTGCAGAAATTGTCGCAGCCATCCTGAATTTTCACGGCACTGCGGGTATGAAGGCTTTTGCGAACAGGTTCGTACCGAAATACATCCTGCGGCAATTGTTCGGGATGAAGTATTTCTCCTGAAAAATGAGCATCGACCAATGAAAGAATCGAACTCTTGCGGTTGTTTTCGACTACAAAAGTGATGTTGTCCTGACTTTCGAGTTTTTCCTTGAAATTGTTGGCCATGCAACCAGTCACCACCACCACGGCTTCTTTATTTTTTCTGGCAGCCTGACTGATGACCGTTCTCGATTTCTGATCGCTCTGGTTGGTTACCGTACAGGTATTAATCACCACAACATCAGGAGATTGGTCGAAGTTTACCAATTTGTACCCAGCCTCATCAAAATCGGTGACCAGTGCATCCGTTTCGTATTGGTTGAGCCGACAGCCAAGGGTTTTGAAAGCCACTTTCAAGCCTTTCCCATCTGCTCCAACCTTTTCATTTATATTTTCGTTATTCATAAAAATCTAACGCGATATTTTTAATTATTTTGTTCTGCCTCCCACAATTTTGTCATATTCCTCGTCGTTGGCTTCCCATAGCTCTATTTTATGTATTTATTCTTTCGGTCCCGGCTTTCCCTGATTCCGGTTTACCTGCGGTCTTCTTCTTTGTTTGTTGTGCTTTTTGACCACACTTGGCTGGGTAAAGAATTTCTGATCCAACTCGCCCACGTTCATCATGTTTTCCTTCTTAGCTTCGGGTTCGTTGTAACCTTCAAACGAAGGTTTTTGCCCACGCTTGTTCATGTTCAGGAATTTTTTTACGTCTTCCAAATCAAGTATAAAAACACGTCCTCCATCCGATTGTGAATAGCTGTACCAAACTTTTTTCTGAAGAATATCAGTTTTGAAGTGACGGGCAAGTCCTCTGTCAGTTTCAATGGCCAGCAATTCATGCGGGAAATCTTCCAGTGCTTCGAGGTAATGATCGAGTTCGTAAGTGAGGCAGCATTTGAGTTTGCCACATCGGCCGGCCATTTTTTCCGCGTTAGGCGACAAACCCTGTTTAATAGCGGCATCCGAAGTTACGCTTGTGAAGTCGGTCCGCCAGGTTGAGCAGCACAAGGCACGTCCGCACGAACCGATTCCGCCAATACGCCCGGCTTCCTGACGCACGCCAATCTGTTTCATCTCTATTTTGATGCTGAATTCGCGCGCATATTGTTTGATCAGTTCACGAAAATCGACCCTGTCGTCGGCAATGTAAAAGAAAATGGCTTTGTTGTTATCGCCACGAAATTCCACATCCCCGATTTTCATTTCCAGGTTCAGCTCGTTGGCAATTTGCCGTGCACGGATCATCACTTTGTTTTCCCGTGCTTTGGCTTCTTCCCATTTAATCACGTCAGCCGGAGTGGCTTTGCGGTAAACTTTGTGCCATTCGTAACGTTCCGGTTTTTTTACTTTTCGTTTAAACTGAAGCTCGGCCAATTTGCCGGTGAGCGAGACCGCGCCAATATCGTGTCCCGGCGAACACGACACAACCACCAGCTCGTCGCGCTTTAATTGTATTCCTTCTTCATTCCTGAAAAACTCTTTTCTCGTTCCTTTGAACCGGATTTCTACAATGTTCGATTCGTTGGTGGTATCGGGTATATCGTTGAGCCAGTCATACGTGCCAAGCATGGCAGGACGGTCTAAATCAGTATTTGTGTTGCATCCGCTGCATCCCATATCTCTCTGTTTTTAATAACAAATGGCAATATTATCAATTTCTGGCCAGATTTGCTATTTTTATTCGTTCTAAATAACGGAAGAGGAACAGGCTCTGCTAATTGTAAAATGCCTCAAAGGAATAAATTATTTATCTATCGATAGATGCGGATCCTTGCGGGCCGCCAAACCCGGAGCACCATGAATAAATCTCCCTCTCAGATAAATCAAGTCCATTTGATGCATGAGCAAATGGCTTGTTATAATAAATATGACTCAATGCCTCAACAGCAGCCACTGCTGCAAAGATATGACATGGGCTTTGTTCCCCTTGGTTCTTGGCAGGGGAAATGTAATTGTTTCCTTTATTTTCACCATCAGTTGGTCTTTGCCAAGAAAAAAAGGAAGGTTGAGCAAAAACTAACATATTGAAACCTATCAGGAAAATTATTAGAGATACTTTTTTCATTTAGTTAATTTTAATTGGTCAGCATTATTAATCTTTTATACACCGTATCGACAATCCAAATTCAAGTTTATGGTTATACCTGCTGCTTCCCCCATGATCTGAGGAATAAACCCTTGTAACAGCAGAATTTGAGTTGCCTTTAGTGGAAGACCAAAAACAACCAGCCTCAATTTTTGAAAGAAAGTTATTGTATTTTCCTCCTCCAGGTAATGCAGAGAATCCTGTCTCGTTTGTAGCTCCATAATTTGGGATTTTCCAATGACTATTCCCAATTTCCTTCAATTTTCCACCTATGTTTGCTTCTTGTCCACGAAAAAGGTCGGTGTCATCTAATTCGGCATTGTCCATCCCTAAAAAATTTTCCATTTCCATCCATTCTTCATCAGAAGGCAAGTGCCATCCCTCGGGGCAAACCTTATTGGCAGTTTCCCAATCGTATAAACAACCGTAAGTAAAGTAATTTTCCCCGTATGCACCTGTACCGGAATAACCGTACACCCAAATACCGCATTGCGAGTCGGGCGCACAAACGTATGGGGCATAAGCAAGATTTTCGGCCATCCAGATTTGGTCTCCAATTTTTACCCATTCATAAACATGCCCGTCCCGCTTATCGGTAAAAGAGCCGGAGTTGGCATCAAATGGGTCTTTTTTGCAGGATTGGAGGATTAAAAATGCCAGAAGAACAGTAGTGATCAGGATTGATTTTTTTACAATACAATTGACAAAAGGGTTCATTGATTTTTTTATTGTGTTTAGCACAATAAATGTACGAACATAATTTTATGAATAGCTCTGTTTATTGGCTTTTGTTTGAATGGAATAATTCATAGCGAGTCGCTAAAGCTACCCGGCAAAAAAAACGACGGAGTGATCGAAAGCCACCCCGTTGTTAATATATCTACAATGATGTTTAGTGAGGGCCTGACTTGAAGTCAGGGAATTTTAGTTTCCACTTTTACCGTGGTCACTTAAAAATCAAGGAGTTACATGGTTTTAAAGCTGTAACTCCTTTTTATTTGATACATTATTTGATACACAAATCTTTTGTGTTTGGGAATTTTATCCCCTGAAAACCAATCTTGATATAATCACTCTATATCACTTTTTGGCCATTCATAACCCAATGGAGTTAAAGTCGTTTTATATTTTTCCTCTATAGCTTTAAATTCTTTTATCAAGGATCTCATACTCAAGTAAACATTTAAATTATCCTTAATATTGTCACCTTCAATTAGATCCAAATAATCAATCATCCATGTGTGAAGTGCTTCTAACTGATATTCCATTGTGGCGATGCTGCCAAAGTTGAGTACAGCATTAATAATTTCGTTTTTTACTTCTGGGAGTAATATTTTTTCTTCGATCATTTTTTTAAGATTTTAAGGTTTTGGGTTTTGTAGCGTTAAAGTTTATCCCTTGCCGTTTCATGCCAATGATTTTAGCGGACAACTCTTAATAAATTATTTTTGATATTTAGGGTATTGACAATGGGCATGGGAGATGGTTGTTTATGAGCTACTTGTAAAAGAGTTCCCTCATAAGTTTTCATCAATATGCCAACTTCATCATTTAGCTTGTCACATAATTGAGTTAGTTGCCCAATTTGAAAAAATACCCAATAATCAAGCTTTTTTAATTTGCGCTTCCCCATTTTTTCATCAATACTTTTGAGCATAAGAAGATCATTAGAAATTGGATTAGTGCTGAAATATTGCTCATTAAAGTAATTCAGAAGTAGTGTAAATATAAAATCGGGTTCATAGCCATGCATTAACAAATAAGCTTTCATTTTAGTATCACGTTCACTACCATTATGGAATCCATTTAGATACAATAGCGCTTTATAACTTGTCATTTCGGATGACACACGATTACAAACCAAATGAAATCGTCTCAACTGATATGCGCCACCATATGCGTCAAATTGGGTATCTGCGTATGCTGCCATAAGTGTTTTACTCATG
>DAITNH010000168.1:0-11704 GCA_036834745.1 Prolixibacteraceae bacterium | reverse complement strand
TGAATCTGATCAATTAACAGATCAAATCAAAGAGGCTTACTTCAAGTCAGTTGATGTTTCAAAAGGGGAACATTTATCGGTATCAATTGTATCATAATAAAAAGGGTGAAAAACCCTTTTTATTATGATACAATGTTTCCATCAGTTCAATATTTCTGATTTATAAGTTTTTTACTCTCACTCAATTGTCGAGTAGGTCAGCGGCATTGCTGCCGCTTTCCCCTCTAAGAACCGTACATGAAAGTTTCCCCTCATACGGCTCAAGCAACTCAAAGTTTCCGTTAAGAAACCGGCTCAAGATCTTCATTATTATTCAGGTTGTAGATTTTCCTGCAGCAACTGACATGAACAAGGGATTTAACTGTTTTGCCATTTGTATTAATACAGGCCAAATACCAATCTTTTTCCTTGTTGATCGGATCGTTACAGATCGGGCATGCACGTTTTTGTTTCTTCCATAAGCTTAACAATGATTCACGACCTTTAAGTGAAATGAGCATTTTGTAGGTTTCCCTTTTATCAAAATATTCTTTCCATTCCGGATCGTAAGGATTGGCATCGCATTGGGTCTTGACGTACCGAGTGATTTTGGTGTCAGATAATCGTTTGAGTATCATAGTTCTTTTTACACCCTTAAAATTATAATCTACCGCAAACCTCCAATTCATATTTCCAATTTTGCGGAAATACTTTCGTGTAACCCAATTTGTATTCTTCATTGGATGTCTCCTTTTTGACCATTGCATTAACTTCCAAAAGATTTGATGGTCTGCTTTACAGAAAGTATCCGAGGAAACACAGTGCTTGTAATAATTCGCCCATCCTGTGATCTTAGGGTTCAGAAACCGAATCAATGTATCCTGCGTGCAGGTTTTATTGGATTCGATGGTTTCTCTGATCTTATCGAGAAACTTCTTTACTTTTTCCTTTGATGGTTTGATGAGAAATTTACCATCGTACTTCCTTATATTAAAACCCAGAAAGTCAAAACCTTCATCAATGTGAGTTATCTTTGTTTTCTCTTCTGAGAGGGTAAGTCCTCTTACTGAAAGAAACTCTTTGACTAATGGCATGATTTCATGTTCCAATATTTCTTTGTTTCTGCCTGTGATAATAAAATCGTCGGCATAACGTACGAGGTTCACTTTAAAGGCAAGAGCTTTTTTGCTTATACCTCTTTTGCGAAATCTCAATGCAAGCATTGTTTGGAGACCATCCAGCGTCATATTAGCAAGAGTTGGGGAAATAATCCCTCCTTGTGGTGTACCTTCTTCTGTCGGAAACAGCTCTTTATTAAAAACAAATCCGCTTTTCAACCATTTCTTTAACATCACTTTATCCATCGGGATATTATTTAGTAACCAGTCATGGCTTATGTGGTCGAAGCATCCTTTGATGTCAGCTTCGAGTATCCATTGAGCAGAAGTATTATTTGACAGTATAATAAAACTTTGAGCGATCGCATCTGCAGTACTTCTTTCCTTTCGAAATCCGTATGAATTGCTATCGGCTGTGGTTTCTGATACTGGATCAAGAGCCATTAAATACAGAGCTTGCATAGCCCTGTCTTTCATAGTTGGTATTCCTAAAGGACGGAGTTTCCCATTACTCTTTTTGATATTTACCCTTTTCAGGGGCTGGGGTTGGTATCCCCTTCTTTTCAGCTTTGCAATTGCCATAAACTTAACGTTGGACGTTGACCAGATTTTCTTGTCAACGCCAGCCGTCTTACTTCCTTTGTTAGAAGATACTCGTTTTACTGCCAATGCTTTAGCGTAGAACGAGTGAGTCAGCATCCATTGTAGAGTTTTCACTTTACCATGTTTGCCTTCCTTTTGAGCCTTTACAATACGTCCCTGTAGCTTTCCAACCCAGTGTTGGCACTTGTTCCAATCTATGTCTTCCCAAGTTTCCCACTTTTGGTCAGTTGGTGCACACGATGTTTTAATCTCGTTCATTTGCTTTCCTCCTTTAAAAAGTTCTAAAAGTTTCTTGTAAAGAGTTACCATACGCAGAAGTCAGCCCACTTTCGTGAGAGGTCATGTTTCAACCTCTATCCGATTCATTACAAAACGACGTTCGCTTTTTCTGCCATCCTTTACCCGCACCCCCATAGGTTAACCTCACGGTTAACTTTCCTAATTGCTTAGGAGAGATACGGGCTTACCACGTTTCGCATAAGTAACACGAGTAGGTTAGGTTCCGTCTATCCGCCGGCAGCACAAATATCCGTGTGACTATAGCACTAACAAAGTCATCCGGCTGCTTACCTTTTGGTTCGAGCCTGTCAGCATCTTTGGCTCGTTTAACCTTAACGACGTTTATCAACGGTTCACATGTGTTAACCATACTACTCAGCCTCGCTCCCCGACCATACAATGCTAATGGTCATTGCCTCTACCTCACGGCTTTGGCTTTTTCTTTCGAAAGGGCTTCTTTTTCTGGACAGCTTCGCACAAAAAGATTACTCTTAATGCACGTGTCCATATGCTACTATTGACGGAACAATAGGTCTAATCATTGTTAGACAATTACTTATGCAACGCCGTGTCGCACTGGAGCAAAGGTATTTCCGCATTCCGGAAAAGTCAAGGGTTTGGGGTTAACTGAGTGTGCTTTACAAAAACAACATTTCATGCTCGGTCACCTTTTTGCTCCATGCTCATAACTATACGCCCTATGCAAAAACCTGACATCCGCCCTTGACAAGAATCCGGCCTGCTCAATGGTTCCCGGCTCAAAATTAACCGGCGAGCCAGACCAGCCCTGAACGTTGCCCTGAGTTTATCGAAGGGGGAACCGAAGGGTGCCAAGATAAATCCGCAAGGCAGCGGTAATTCACGATGGAAAAGTTACTTAGTTTCTCGAATTACATGGATCAGGTGGCACGTAAACATGGAGTCAGCCATGTATTCTCCGATTTTCTGGAAATGACAGTTTGCGCCCTTTCACTGGGACAAATGGAAGACCGCTACTTTGAAGTTATCAAACGATACAAAAAAGATGAACTTCAGATTTTCTCCTCAGCGCTGGCCGCAGTAATTATCGACATGGAAAATGACGGAGAGGGTCTGAAAGATTGTTTCGGCGATTTCTTCATGGAACACATCAGCTACGGCAAAGCCGGACAATTCTTCACCCCTGAACACATTTGCGAAATGATGGCATTGATTACCTGTGGAGAAATCCGGGATGGCGAGCGGATTGCAGACCCATGCTGCGGATCAGGGCGCACTTTAATGGCAGTTGCCAAAATAAATCGAAATGCACGATTTTACGGGGCCGACATCGACCGAACCTGTGCCATGATGTGTCTAATCAACATGTGTCTGAACGGAATGTTTGGCGAAGTAGCCTGCATGGATACCCTTACCAACCAGTTTTTCTCAGGATGGCAGGTGAATCCTCACCCGATAACCGGTGCACCATACATTGTGCCTATTTCTGAAGACCAAAGCTACATGGTGCTGCAACTTCCCAAACACAAAGAAGAACAACCGAAGATCAAACAACAAGAGCTACCAGTTTTCGATCCGGTTGAATTACCACCAATGACCAAACAACCGGTTCAGCAACTGTTGTTTGATTTTTAAAGCCCTTTGGGGCTTTTTGTTCGTGGAATACACCATAAACAGTCAAACCATATTGACCGGGAATAAATCCCCAGCTTTTTTACTTTCTTTTTCCACATTTTACAGGAATTATTCTGTTTATTCTCCATACCAGGCATAGCTGAAGCCTTTTTTTATCTTTTTTTCGAAATAATTGGTTTTATTCAAATCAAACCAAATTGAATCATTTGCAATTAATCAGGCATGGCTGATTAACAATGATAAAACCAAATACGATCAAAATAGATCAAATAAAATTATTAAACCATAATTTACTTAACCATATAAAACACCCAACTTGGGTACAACTTGGGTGTTTTATATTTCTGAAATTTTGATTTTTGGATGAATTCAAATTGTATCATTCAAAACTAAAAGTTATGCCTTCAGAAATTATTACAACAGACGACCTCCGGGAATTCAAAATTGAATTACTCACCGAGTTCAAAAAGATGCTCAACGAGCAACATGGTCAGCCAGCCAAAAAGTGGTTAAAATCCTATGAAGTAAAAAAGCTACTGGGCATCTCTCCAGGGACACTTCAAAACCTCAGGGTAAACGGAACACTTCCGTTTACCAAAATAGGGGGACAAATGTTTTATGATTATGAAAATATCCGAAAAATGCTCGAACCAACCAAAGAAAAATCCCGGTTTAGTTTCGATTTGAAACGATGAACTACATCAGGCACCTGAACGGATTTTTTACACGGCTGGCCGAAGATAAGCGGATGACTCCCTATCACATCAGCCTGTACTTTGCTCTCTTTCAGCAGTGGAATGCAGAGCGGTTCGGGGAAGAGTTTATCGTTTTGCGGATTGAAATCATGGAACTTGCCCGGATTGGATCGGCTAATACCTATGCCCGTTGTATGAAAGAACTGGCAGATTGGGGATATATCAGGTATTGGTCTATGTCAAACTATTACACCGGAAGCCGGGTTTGCTGTATCAGATTTGATACAGGTAATGATATTGGTTGTGATACTGGTATCAAAACTGATACTGGTCATGATACCGCAGGTGATACCAGTCGTGATACAGGTAACGATACCAGTCGTGATACAGGAAGAGATACTGGCACTTCTTCCGGTATCAAAACTGATACAGGTTGTGATACCAGTCATGATACCGCAGGTGATACCAGTATCGAAAATGATACTGCATGTGATACTGGTCGTGATACTGGAAGCGATACCGGTATTAAAAATGATACCGGTTGTGATACAGGCTGTGATACTGGTATCACAACTGATACCACAAGTGATACCGGCAAAAGCAAAAATGAAAGCAAAAATGAGTCTGCCGGTATCAGATCTGATATCGGTCGTGATACACTTCTTATAAACAAAAACAAACAAGAAGAAAAGTCAGTCAGAAGAAATCAAAAATCAGATGTTGATGAAAACGAAAAAAATCAAAAACGATTCCGAACGACAAATTCCAAAAATCTTCCGGATGAGAAATTACCAGTTCCGGATTTATCCGAAGTCGAACAATTTTTTGAACAGAACCAGTTTCCTCGTGGTGAAGCGCAGAAATTTTACACCCACTACCAGTCGTCAGGCTGGAAGACCGGTGATATGAAAAAAATACTTTCCTGGCAAGCCGTTGCCAGAAAATGGATGATTAACACCCAAAGTTACAAAAACGATGAACGAGAATCCAATCAAATCGGGACCAGCAAACTTAGCGTCACCGTCAACAAAGATTACGCTGAACCCTTATGAGCAGATAGCCGATTACCACGGCGGAGTTTTTAATTTCAGTTTTCCGACAAGCCTTCAATGGATGGAAGAACGGGGCAAAATCCTGTTTGGGAACCATTTTTCATTGGTTGAATCCGACTACGAGCTGATCTACAAACTGCTCGTTTATGCAATCGGGGACCAGGAGAATGCTTCACGTCATGGGATCAACCTTAAAAAGGGAATTCTTCTGACAGGCCCGATAGGCTGCGGAAAAACCAGCTTGATGCAGCTGGTCAGTTACTTTTTCCCACGAGAGACCCAATATCAGGTTAAGCCAACCAGGGAGATCAGTTTTGAGTTTGAAAAAGATGGATTTGCAGTGATCAACCATTACAGCAAAGGATCATTTTTCAGGTACGGCAGTGCGCCTTTCTTACCCAAAGTGTATTGTTTCGATGATTTGGGATTGGAACAGACCCCGAAATACTTCGGTAACGAGTGCAATGTAATGGCTGAGATCTTGCTAAACCGCTATGATCTGTTTGTCTCCAAACGGATGATGACCCACATTACCACTAATCTTTCAGCCTCCGAATTGGAATCCATTTATGGCAACAGAATCCGCAGCCGTATGCGCGAAATGTTTAATCTGGTGGCGTTTGACAGGGAAGCGAAAGATAAACGGATTTGAAGTTTTTTGTGGGCAGTTTTTATAATGATTTTTTATTCCATGTGGTATAAAGGAGTTTGATTGTAAGGATAAATGAAGTACAAGAGATAATATAATGCTGACTGTTTAACAATACTGGATTTTAAATAAAAAGATAGAGTCTATTTGTAATTCACTAATTTTTTACTTTAACTTTACAAATCGCTCATAAACAACGAAAAACGTAGTCGTAGGTTTGTATTAACCTAATTTTTGTGTGAGTTTATTTTTTTTTCCATGTACCCATCAAA
The DNA here is from genome assembly GCA_036834745.1 of Prolixibacteraceae bacterium. Lineage (GTDB taxonomy): Bacteria > Bacteroidota > Bacteroidia > Bacteroidales > Prolixibacteraceae > Aquipluma. Next base: position 5,443 of record DAITNH010000168.1, on the reverse strand, counting down.
TAAGAAAAGACAGGCAAATTTTATCATCGCCATTAGTATTCCCATAATTGCATTAATTATTCAATGGCAATTGTGGTCATTTATAAATCCATTTGTTTGGTTTTTATTTTACCCGGCAGTGTTTTTTAGTGCACGTATCGGTGGCCTTAAAGCAGGTATTGCCAGCACCCTTTTGTCAGCAATTATTGTTTGGTTTTTCTTCTTGCCACCTGAATTATCTTTTATAGCAAAAGATTCGAATGCCTTATTTTCGGTTATAATCTTTATCATCATGGGTTTCCTTATTAGTGATGTACAGGAAAACCTGAAAAGGGCCAACAGGAAAACTTCTGAAGCATTGGATGCCGCTCGTGAAGCACACGAAAAGGTTAGTCAGTTATATGAAAAATCGGTAGAAGCAGAAAAGCTCAAAACACACTTTTTTACTAACGTCAGTCATGAACTTCGTACACCGCTTACGCTAATAATCAATCCTGTAGCAGAATTGTTAAAAAAAGGGAAGTTTGATGGAAATGTAAAACATGATCTTGAAATTATTCAGCGAAATGCACGGGTCCTTTACCGGCGTGTATCCGATTTGCTGGACATCTCAAAACTTGAAGCTCACCAGATGACCCTTTATTATTCCCGTGTCGATATAGTTGAAAATACGAAGTTGATTACCTCCTACTTTGATTCTGTTGCAACATCAAATGGAATTCAGTACTCCGTTCGATTGCCTGATAAATTGATTGTTGAAATAGACACTGAAAAATATCAGCGCATTCTTCAGAATATTTTATCCAATGCCTTCCGATTTACCCCGCCCAATGGTGAGATCTCAGTTACTGTAACAAGTGATACCGATCATGTAATCCTGGAAATACATGATAACGGTCCCGGAATTCCAATGGATAAGAGAGAAAAGATATTTGACCGTTTTCAGCAAATCGAGGGTCAAAGAGGACAACTGTACGGAGGGACAGGATTAGGATTGGCAATTGTGAAGGAATTCACTGAACTTCATAAAGGGAAAGTAGTTGCAAAGGATTCGCCCCAAAATGGTGCTCTTTTCCAGGTTATATTTCCATTGAAAGCCCCAGATGGCATTTTAGTTTCAGAAAATGGGACCGATAAATTATCTGATATCGGGAATCAAATGTCCATTGATTCTAACCTGAATAAATCAGGTAATTTCAAAAAACACAAGAGTTCAGAAACAGCATTATTATCTTCGATCCTTATTGTAGATGATAATCAGGATATATCCGACTTTTTAACCCGGAACTTGTCATCGGATTTTTTGATTTCAACGGCAGCAAATGGTAAGGAGGGTTTTGAAAAGGCATTGGCTATAAAACCCGATTTAATTATCGCCGATATCATGATGCCGGTCATGAGCGGAGATGAAATGGTCAGTCAGATACGTGGAAATGCTGAGTTGGCAGATACCCCAATTATAATGCTGACTGCAGTCATCGACGAGCAGTTAAAATATAAGTTACTGAAGGAATCGGTGCAGGATTTTTTGACAAAACCGTTTTCAATCGATGAACTTCAATCAAAAGTTGAGAATATTATCAGACAAAGTGCCAAGCAGAAAGGTAAAATTGCAGAAGCAGAACACCGTTATCAATATGCCCTTGATAATATGATGGAAGGATGTCAAATAATCGGACACGACTGGCAATACCTGTATATTAACGACAGTGGAGCAAAATTTGGACACCATACCAGAGACGAATTAACCGGACAGAAAATCTACGAAGTTTATCCGAACATTATGGAGCAACCTATTTATGAGAAGCTTAAAAATTGTTTGGAAAATAAAGTCAATGATCATTTTGAAACCGAATTTTTGTATCCTGACAATTCGAAAGGTTGGTTTGAATTAAGTGTTCATCCCATTCCGGAGGGTATTTTTATTTTATCTATTGATACTACAGAACGCAGAAAAGCGGAAGAACGGATAAAAGAATCGGAAGCAGACCTGAAGAAAGCCCAGAAAGTTGCAGGATTAGGATATTGGTCGTTGTTTATCAATGAAAATAGGATGGAATTGTCTGATGAAATCTTCCCTATTTTTGGTCTGGATTCCACCACTTTTGATGGTATTCTGGATTCACTTATTGCCAATGCGATCCATCCCGACGATCGTGAACGGGCATATAATGCCAATCGGACTATTATTGAAAAAGGGACTATCATCCCGGGCGAGTACAGGGTTGTCTGGCCCGATGGTTCTATTCATTACATTTGGGCCGAATCCGGTGAACTTATATACGATGATCTGAATAAACCATTAATACTTAAAGGAATAGTTCAGGATATTACACAACGAAAACTGGCAGAACAGGAAATTATTAAAGCAAAGGAAAAAGCCGAAGAAAGCGACCGGTTAAAATCATCATTTCTGGCTAATATGAGTCACGAAATCCGCACCCCGATGAATGCTATAATCGGGTTTTCTGATCTTCTTTTAGATCCGGATATTGACGAATCTATAAAGAGTGAGTTTACCCAATTGATCCAACGTCGTTCATATGATTTATTGCATATTATTGAAGATATATTAGATATTTCGAAAATAGAAGTAGGTCAATTGCCGATTGCTATGGTTCCTGTTAAAATATCAATGCTCTTAAATGAATTACTCGAATTTTATCAATTATACTTAACAACTAACTTTGAAAAGCCGGACATTTCGATTGCATTATCAATCCCGGATGAATTAGACCATATTGTAATCCTGACTGATCGGCAAAGGCTTAAACAGGTCTTGGGAAATTTAATTGATAACGCTATAAAATTTACAAAGGATGGAGCAATTGAATTTGGGATAACAAAAAAATCTGCTTCTGAAATTATCTTTTTTGTCAAGGATTCCGGAATAGGGATAGAACCAAGCAAACAAACTATCATTTTTGACCGGTTCAGACAGGCAGAAGATATAAATTCTACCCGAAAGTTTGGCGGTTCTGGCCTGGGCCTTTCAATTGTGAAAGGAATTCTTGAGTTGTTCCATTGCACTATATGGCTCGAATCTGAATTGGGAAAAGGTTCAACGTTTTATTTTGACTATCCATTGAATGAAGGCGTTGAACTCAACGAAGTGAAACAGGAGAAAATTAAAGTCCACCCTAAATGGAATGGTAAAGCAATACTTATTGTTGAAGATGATAAACCAAATGCAAGGTATCTGAAAGAGTTGTTGGATGGCCATGGAATAAAATTGTTTAATACCTATTCGGGCAACGAAGCACTTGAAATTGTAGCTGATAATCCGGAAATCAACTTGGTACTGATGGATATCCGGTTACCGGACAATAATGGGTTAAATATTACCCGGTTATTGAAAGCAAAAAAACCGGGATTAATTATTATTGCCCAAACTGCATATGCTTCGGTCAATGATATTAAAGAATGTATGGATGCTGGTTGTAATGACTACATTTCAAAGCCGATTGATTCACAAAAATTATTCAAAATCATGAATAATTATCTTCCTGCCAAAGAGTTAATTAAATAATCTTATTCCCAGACTGAACCACACTTCCCTTTTTTCTTAGGTTTTATACGCTTTTTTATGGCCAAAATTTCCTGTATGTTGAATTTCCCCCAGTTCATCCGGCACATTCGCTTCACTTGCTTTTTCGCTCCCTAATCCCGTTCGTGCCTCACAGGACATGATCGCTCAGTCCGCTCGTTCAGCTCATAAGCCGGATAGACCCCACGGCAAGAGTGGTACTTACCTTCCATTTCGCTTTGTCCTGCCCCAATTCCATTTCGCCTGTCCCGGCCTTTCCAAACGCACTATCCGAAGAATAAAGGCAGGGAACAAGCTCTATTTCATCCCATCCAATCGCTTCATTCCAGTGCAGTCACCACACATGCCTTTTGCCAATACGCTTTTGTCAGGTTAAAGTCCTTGTTTTGTAAGTTAATACGCATTACTCCAAGCCAAAAAATAAACTCAAATTTAGCCGGTCTCCCCACCAGTCCAGCACACCGTAAAACTGCAAGACCGGTGCGAGTGTTCCGGTTTTTTATTCACTTCCTCTAGGATTTCTGTCGAAAGTTTCTAAAAGTTACCCGGAACAGCCTTGCATTTTCGCCACGACCGGCAACACGAAGAACTTTCTTTTTCTTTTTTGTCGTTTTTTCTTCCTCTTTTGAAAATAGTTTGGCTTGTTCAAAATGAATCAAACAAAACCAAAGTTTTTTTAATCTAAGCAGTCTGTTTAATAAAGACAACTTCAGAATCCATCAAAACAGATCAAATAAAATGATCAAAACATAATTTAGTTAACTATATAAAACACCCAACTTGGGTACACCTTGGGTGTTTTTTCTTTTGCAATCCTTCAATTTTGCGGTGCCCGGTTTCGGAAAAGTATTCCATGATCATTAGCTGATCATGGCCCGATCCGGGAAGAAACAACCCAGTATTCACCTTAAAAATTGAAGCCCTATGTTTGGATTGGACACCATTAGCTGGATCAAATTTACCGCCATGCTTTTTCTGCTTTGCAGCGTTTATTACTCCGCAGTTTTCATCCGGGCCTGGCTTAACCGCTCAGGCCGGGCATCCGGCAATCTGTTCGAGAATGCCGATGAAACAGACATCCACCCTGAAAGAATGCTACCTATTTTGGTTTCAGCTTCCGACTACCCCAGAGAACTGATCCCCTTCAACCACATCGATGCTGTAGATCTGAAAGTGGACTTTTATCATGATAACGGCATCGATGAAGGCTACAATATCGAACAGTTTTATGAAGATCATCTTTCCTCCAAACCCGAAATCCTTGGAAACATTCAGTTTCAACGATAATTTATCCTCATTCATTTATTTTTTAAAAATCAAAATCACATGAAAAGAAGCACTCAAAGTTTTTTCAATCGGGCACAAGCTCTATTTGCTGCCTTTGTTCTAGGTGTTTACCAATCCCTGGCCCAATCGGCTGCCGGAATTGATCAGGCAACTGCCGAAGTGACCTCTTACGTTGATCCAATCTCCAACCTGATCATTGCCATCGGTGCGGTGGTTGGACTGATTGGCGGAGTCAGGGTTTATATTAAATGGCAGAGTGGAGACCAGGATACCCAGAAAGCCATCATGGGTTGGTTTGGTGCCTGTTTGTTCCTGATCCTGGTGGGAGTAGTCATCAAAGCATTCTTTGCCTGATGCTCACCTATCCAATCAAAAAAGTAGATACCCGGCTCTATATCAAAGGGCTTTCCGGCCCTTTGGTTTTCCGGGCTCTGTATGGCATCATCGTTACTTTCTTGTTATTCTCTGCGCTCTACATCCTTGCCGGAGTCTTCCCTGCAGTATTGATCGGAGTTCCCTGTTTTTTCGGTTATCTCTACCGGTTAAATACCATTCAAAAGAAGTATGGTCCGGAAGGTTGGGGCAAGAAACAGACTGCACGAAAACTACCTCAATTCATTAGTTGCAAAC
>DAITNH010000167.1:0-11717 GCA_036834745.1 Prolixibacteraceae bacterium | reverse complement strand
ACAAATATTCACGGTCTTTCACCAAACGGTAATCTTCAGAAAAGAATTTTTTGCCGGATAACTTGTTGAGCGAATCAATGATGTCGTCAGTTTGTTCGGCCTGAAATCCAAAGGGTCGGATCAGCTCAAACAGGATCGTCCGCAGCGGACTCAGGTTTAGTAATTTTTCAATGTGAATCATCACACCTTGTTCGTCTTCGGAATAAACCATTGACTTAATTTCGCTCATTCGTTGCTGAAAAAGTTGCCCTGTTTCGTGCAGGTTTCCGATGGTTTTCAGTGCATTTTTCCTGAATGCAGGATTCAGATCTTCCAGCAATGGTAGAATTTTGTGTCGGATCAGGTTTCGTTTGTACACAGTTTCAATATTGCTCGAATCCGTCCGGTAAGCAATTGACATCCGCTGGCAATAATCCAGAATTTCAGCACGGTTGGCAAAAAGCATGGGGCGAATGATCCTTTCTGATTTTGGCTGAATACCGCTCAACCCTTTGATTCCGCTGCCCCGCGAAAGGTTGATCAGGAAAGTTTCGATCACATCGTCCAGATGGTGTGCAGTTGCCAGATAATCGTACCCGTGCTGGTCGAGCAATTGGTTAAACCAGTCGTACCGAAGATCGCGGGCAGCCATTTCAATTGAAATCCCTTCTTCCAGGGCAAATTCTGAAGTTTTGAAATGCTCGGTATAGCAGGCAATATTGTGCAGGTCGCAATAATCAACTACGAACTGTTCGTCGCCATCCGATTCGCGTCCCCGCAGCCCAAAATTGCAATGCGCCACTGCAACAGGAAAACCATTGTTCACAAACAAATGCAGCATCAGCATCGAATCGGCTCCGCCACTCACTGCCAACAGGATTCGCTGGGATGAGTGAAAAAGGTTTTCTTCGTGAATGAATTTTATAAATTGCTCAACCATAGCGCAAAAAAGTTCAAAGTTTAAAGTTGTCATTTGTCGATCTTAGTGTTGTGATAATGATCTTTTGATGCAGCGTCATGCCGAACTTGTTTCGGCATCCCTTCTATGAATTGGACCCTGAAACAAGTTCAGGGTGACTGGGACTCGATAAAATCTTGTAAACACAACACTATTGACTAACAAATGACCATCAAAGACAATATCCATCTGCTCACTGCGACTGACCACTGACCACTTTTCACTGTTTCGCCACCAACTCTGCTATCCGCACGATTACTTCCACCGCTTTTTGCATCGATTGTACAGGAACAAATTCATATGGTCCGTGAAAATTGTGGCCTCCTGCGAAAATATTGGGGCATGGCAATCCTTTCCACGAGAGTTGTGCCCCGTCGGTTCCGCCGCGAATAGCGATTATTTTTGGTGTTACACCCACGTCATTCATCGCTTTTTCAGCCAGATCGACAATGAATTTTACAGGTTCAACCTTTTGTTTCATGTTGAAATACTGGTCGGCCATTTCGAGAGCAACGGTTCCCTGTCCGTATTGAAGGTTAATCAGGCTGCAGATCTCACGCAACAGATTTTTTCTGGCTTCGAATTTTGCCAGATCGTGATCGCGGATGATGTATTCGATTTTTGTTTTGGACACATCACCGGTAAAGGATGTCAGGTGAAAAAAGCCTTCGTATTTTTCGGTATGCTCCGGCCGCTGTGTTGGCGGAAGTGCATGTATAATTTGGGTAGCCACCAACATCGAGTTGACCATTGTGTTTTTTGCCGATCCGGGATGAACGCTCCGTCCTTTTACCAAAATTTTTGCACTGGCAGCGTTGAAATTTTCGTATTCCAGCTCGCCAATTTCGCCTCCGTCCAGTGTATATGCAAAGTCAGCACCGAATTGTTTCACATCAAAATATTTGGTGCCTTTTCCAACTTCCTCGTCAGGAGTGAAGCAAATCCTTATTTTTCCGTGTTTTATTTCAGGATGACGGATTAAAAAATCCATTGCCGTTACAATTTCTGCAATTCCGGCCTTGTCGTCGGCGCCCAGCAGGGTTTTGCCATCGGTGGTAATCAAATCTTGCCCAGTGTATTTTAACAATTCAGGAAAGTCAGCCGGACGCAACACAATTTTCTGTTCTTCGTCGAGCACCAAATCCTGTCCCTGATAATTCTTCGCCAATTGTGGGTTTACATTTTCTCCTGAAAAGTCGGGGCTGGTATCCATGTGCGAAACAAAACCAACCACTTGCCGTGCATTTTTATCATTCGACGGCAAAGTAGCAGTCACATATCCATACTGGTCACGGGTAACATCCTGAAGTCCAATTTCCCGCAACTCTTCAGCCAATTGACCGGCAAAAAACAATTGTCGTTCGGTACTTGGAAATGTGTTGCTTTCAGGGTTGGAAGTTGTAAACACCCGTGCATATCTTAAAAAACGCTCAGTAACTTGTTCCATTTTTGTATCTGTTAAATATCGTCTGAATTAAATTTAAAGCCCAGCCGCTTGCCTGTTTGTATTCTGGAATGATTGATTTCTACCTGCATCTGCTCAACTGTAACGATTTTTACCTGATCGTATGGCGGAACAAGTAAATCAAAATCAATTGCATACTGAACAGCGGTTTCAATGATGTCTTTCAGGTATTCTTTTGTCAGTTCATCAATTCCGAAATCTTTAACAACTTCATTTGACTGCCGTTTGCCTTCAACAAAAAAATGGTTTTCACGGTTCACAAAAATTCGGGCAATCAAATATCCCAGATCCTGCGAACGGTTGTATTTAAACGAGTCGGCCAAAAAATTATAAATACTAAAAACCCCACAATACGAATTCATTGCATTGGCCTTTATATAATCCAGTTTCCAGATCGGATGTTCGCGGTTAAAAACAAACACGTTGGAATGCATACTGAAAATAAGCACATCGCCCCCAAGCTTGAATTCAGCTTCAAAGGGTCCTTTTTCCTGAAAAAACGGCAAAACATTTTCGTCAACTTTGTCTTTTAACTGATCACGATATTCCTCTGCCAATTCTCTCAACACTTCTTTCAAAACGGCAAACATCGCCACTGTATTTCTATAGACTTCCTGTTTGAGGTTTGTTTTTCCAATCAGTCCTTCCATCGGTGTGGCATTACTATTAATTTCTTCAGTCATAGTTGGCTTGTTAAATTTTGATAAAAATAAGAAAAGCAGCCAACTTTGACTGCTTTTCTGTTATTCGAATTTCGTTTTTTAATATGACAATGCAAATATTACCCGGCCTTTCGATGGTTTCCCCGAATACATACAGGTTCCTTCTTCCGGAACCTGATCAAACGGGATGCAACGAATGGTCGCTTTGGTTTCATCCTTGATCATCTGTTCGGTTTCGGAAGTTCCGTCCCAATGGGCAAGAATAAATCCGCCTTTGTTCTGAAGTACTTCTTTGAACTCGTCATAAGTTTCAACAGGAGTGGTCATGTCCTTGCGGAAAATAATTGCTTTGTTGAAAATATTTTCCTGAATATCATTCAGTAATTGCTGGATATACAGCTCAATGTTTTCCATCGGCACAACTTGTTTTTCAAGCGTATCGCGGCGGGCGACTTCAACAGTGCCGTTTTCAAGGTCGCGCGGTCCAATTGCGATGCGCACAGGAACACCTTTCAACTCATATTCGGCAAATTTCCAACCCGGTTTTTTATTGTCGTTGTTGTCGTATTTTACTGAAATACCCAATCCTTTTAGTTTGGCCACAATGCTGTTCACTTTTTCTGAAATAGCAGCCAGTTGTTCCTCCTGTTTGTAGATAGGTACAATAACTACCTGAAATGGAGCTAATTTTGGCGGAAGTACCAATCCGTTATCATCTGAATGTGCCATGATCAAAGCACCCATCAGTCGGGTTGAAACACCCCAGGACGAACCCCAGACAAATTCAACATTTCCTTCTTTTGATGCAAATTTTACATCAAATGCTTTTGCGAAATTTTGTCCAAGGTAGTGAGAAGTTCCCGATTGCAAAGCTTTTCCATCCTGCATCAATGCCTCGATCGTGTAAGTTTCAAGTGCGCCTGCAAAGCGTTCATTGGCTGATTTTGAGCCTTTTATTACCGGAAGCGCCATGAACTGTTCTGCGAAATTAGCATACACATTCACCATTTGTTCTGTTTCTGCAATTGCTTCCTGACTGGTCGCATGTGCGGTATGGCCTTCCTGCCACAAAAACTCGGTGGTACGGAGAAACAGGCGTGTGCGCATTTCCCAGCGAACCACATTGGCCCACTGATTGACCAGAATGGGTAAATCGCGGTAGGATTGTATCCAGTTTTTGTAGGTACTCCAGATAATGGTTTCCGAAGTTGGCCTAACTATTAATTCTTCATCGAGTTTAGCATCCGGATCAACAATTATTCCTTTTCCATTCGGATCGTTCATCAACCGGTAATGGGTAACCACTGCACATTCTTTGGCAAAACCTTCCACATGGCTGGCTTCTTTGCTGAAAAATGATTTGGGGATAAACAAAGGGAAATAAGCGTTCTCATGTCCGGTTTCCTTAAACATCCTGTCTAACTCGGCCTGCATTTTTTCCCAGATTGCATATCCATAAGGTTTAATAACCATGCAGCCCCTCACTGCTGAATTTTCGGCGAGATCAGCCTTAACAACCAGGTCGTTGTACCACTGTGAATAATTTTCGCTTCGGGGAGTCAATTCTTTTGCCATTTCTTTACTTTTGGTATGGTATTTGAGTTTTTTCCTATTAGTTTTATAGGCTACAAAGAAAGTAAATTAATCATTCATTATAAAGGAGGGTGTGCTATGAAAACCAAACTTCCATACATCGCAGTTGTTGCAATATTAGTCAGTGCATGTACCACGGGAACATATATGACTAAAACTTACGATGATGATATCTATTTCTCTCCCGCGGATGTTCCGCCCGTCACAATGGTTCAGGACAATGCTCAGGCAGCCGGAACAAACAAAAGTGATGCCGCGAATCAACGAATTGTGATGAGTCAGATGGAAAAAAATGCCGATGGTTCTTCGACCGTAAACAATTACATCTATCAGCCGGACGAAGAGAACCAAAATTCAGACTATCAGGCTTACGACATGGATCAGCAAGAACTGCTGGGTTCGGATACCACTGTATATTACAACGATGATGATGTAAAATACGTGATAAACAATTATTACGATGGTAACGAAAACGATATTGATTTTGCATATCGTATCAACCGGTTCCATCGTCCATATTATTACAGTCCATTCTTTTATGACAGTTGGTATTATGGTTCCTATTATCCGTTTTATTCCAGCTGGGGCTGGGATCCCTGGTATTATGGCGGTTGGGGTTATCCTTATAGTTCCTACGGCTATTATTCTCCTTTCTCATTCGGATTTGGCGGATACTGGGGCGGAGGTTACGGAGGTTTTTACAATTCCTATTACGGTGGCTACTACAATGGATATAACAATGGTTACTACAGTGGCTACTACGGTAACGGCGGTGGTTTTTCCAGCAACCATCAGGTGGCCAGAAGAAGGGCGACTGATATGAATGTACCTGGTGAAAGAAATCAAACCAACAATGCAATCAGTGGTAGCAGAACGTCTGGCTTAAAAGGTGGTTTAGATGGAAATTCTTCAGATCAAAAATTGCCAACCGGAAACAGTACCTGGGTTGAAAATGGCCATACCAGAAGCCGCACAATAAACGCGGCAGGTGTAAATCAGGATACTAAAAGTGCAACGATAGTAAATAACAGAAGAACGATCACGACTGTTGACGGAAGACGGGTCACCACCACGGGCGGAACTCAGGTTCAGAATGAAAATGGAACGCGAACTCAGGTTGCCCGTCCGGCTACAGATACTCAGGGAAATGTACGCAGATCATACCAACCTTCCACAACCGGAAGAACATACGATCAGAACCGGACTGTTCAGCAGGGACAGAATTATACCCCGAGCTACAACAAACCGAGGATTGTGAACCAGTCAAATTATAATAGTAACAACTATACACGTCCAAGTACGACTGTAAGAAGTTCTTCAAGTCCGGCTGTAAAAAGTGCAGCTACCGGAACGGGGAGCTACAGCGCCCCAAGAAGTTCTTCAACCGTTAGACAAACATACCGTTCAAGTTCTACTTATTCAAGTGGTTCCAGCTCATCACCAAGCAGGAGTTCATCTACATACAGCAGTCCTTCTTCAGGAAGTTCAAGTCCGAGTTACAGTACTCCTTCGAGGAGCTACAGTGCACCTGCTTCCAGCGGAGGTTCTTCAGGTGGAAGCTCTTCAGGTAGTAGCTCCGGAAGTAGTTCAGGTAGCAGCTCCGGCGGCGGTTCAGGTCACAGAAGATAAAAAAACTTGACGATATCAGGAATGAATACAAACAACCATTAAATACCGAAATCATGAAAAAATTAGTATATACAATCAGTATTTTGCTGATCGCCTGTAGTGCTTTTGCTCAGGATTTGACTGACGCCCTGAGATATTCGACCTACCATACAAGTGGTACTGCCCGTTCATCGGCCATGGGAAATGCTTTTGGCGCTTTGGGTGGCGATTTCACCTCATTGGGAATCAATCCGGCAGGTGCAGCGGTCTATCGTACCGGAGAATTTACCATTACCCCTTCCTTTGGAAATACCAGTATTGACGGTACTTTCCGTGGAAATATGGCAAATGATTCGAAATACAACATTGGCCTCGACAACGTGGGTTATGTTACTACATTCAAAACCGGAGAAACCAGCGAATCGGGATTGGTAAGCATCAGTTTTGGTTTGGGTTACAATAAACTTGGAAGTTTTTCGATGAACAGCCTCGCCGAAGGTTCAAATGCAAATCATTCTTTATTAACTTACTTTACCGAAAATGTGAATTCTCAGGGAATCAGTTCAGACAATTTTGATCCATATTACGAACTGCTGGCCTGGGATGCTTACCTTTTGAATTATGATGAGCAAAACAGAGAGTATTTCAACGATATAACTGACAACGGATATGGTCAGTCTCAACGCAAATCAATCGACAGGAGAGGTTATATAAATGAATACGTTCTTTCAGTGGCTGCCAATTTTAACCACAAGTTTTATGTTGGTGCTACCCTCGGAATTCAGGATGTGTATTTTAAAGAAGATGCTGATTTGTATGAATGGGATGCAAAAAACAATATACCGTACTTCAATGATTTTAATTTCAATACCTATTTAAAAACGACAGGTAATGGATTTAACCTTAAACTCGGTGCCATTTTCAAGCCAATCGATCAGTTAAGGTTGGGAGTTGCCATTCATACACCAACTTTTTATAAATTCAACGATGTGTATGATAGCGGTATGAAATCCTCGATTACTTATGATGATGGAGCGACTGAAAATTATGACGTTTATCCTGACAAAGCCGGGGTTTACGATTATGAAATTGAATCTCCGATGAGGGCTATTTTTAGTGGTGCTTATGTCATCGGGAAATCAGGATTGATAAGTGTCGATTACGAGTTGGTTAACTATTCGTCTTCAAAAATTAAAAACGGTAGCGACGGGTATAACTATATCGACGAAAATAAAACCATTTCAAGTGCTTATAAAACCACCGGAAACCTGCACATTGGAGGAGAATACCGTGTCAATAAAAATTTTAGCCTGCGAGCTGGTTATGAAAACTTTCCAAGTGTTTATAAATCCAGTTACCTGAATGAAGAAAATCTGAACAGCGATTCATCCTATTCAACTGTTGCCGCTGGTTTTGGTTTTAAACAGGGAAGTTTCTTTCTGGATGCTACCTACAAAAAAGTGATGAGCAGTGAGTATTCCAAACTTTATCCGGGAGCCATTGACATGGCCAAATATGAAACAAATCAAAACAGTGCAATAATCACACTGGGGTACAAGTTCTAAATCCAGTTGAACAGAGCAAAGAAAAGCCGGTTAAGCAATTATCCGGCTTTTCTTTTGCCCGCAAAATATTTCTCAATCCTTTCAAATTTCAGGCGAATGTATTTTTATATGAATTTGCATTGCCATAACTTAGCTAAAATTAATTTTTAACCATAAAAACTGAAAACAAGTTTTAAATTTGTGCCAAAATTGGCTGAAATTTATTTCAGGTAAATAATCAGGTATGACTCTACTTTTTGACGACCCTATTGGACGTGCAGTTTATGACTATCATTTCAATTCAAACAATAAACCCATCATCGTTCATTCCGATGATTTTGACGATGATACAATCGACACCGCTTATCTTTTCAGAACATACAAACAAATGCCGGCAATCGAGAAAAAAGCCATGACTTTGTGCAAAGGAACTGTGCTCGATGTTGGAGCATGTGCAGGCGCTCATTCGGTCTATCTTCAGGAGAAAGGATTTGATGTGACGGCACTCGAAACATCAACCCTCTGCTGCGATGTACTGAAAAGTAGAAATATCAGGAAGGTGGTTCAGCAGGATGTTTTTAAATTCAACAAACAGTCATTCGATACCATTCTTTTGCTGATGAACGGAACCGGAATTGCCGGAACTCTCGGTGGATTGGAAGTATTGCTGCACCATCTGAAAACACTGCTCAATCCGGGAGGTCAGATTTTGATCGACTCGTCAGACTTGATTTATTTATACGAACAGGAAGATGGTTCGGCAGTAATTGACCTTAATGCGGAAAATTACTACGGTGAACTGGTGTTTCAGACTGAGTATGAAAACTATACCAGTCAGCCGTTTCCGTGGTTGTATGTCGATCTGAACAATCTGGAAAATGCCGTTGAAAAGAATCAGCTAAAATTGATGAAAATAATAAAAGGGCAACATTTTGATTATCTCGCCCAAATAACTTCATAAAAACAAACAACTTGGAAAACAATCAGGAATACCGGTCACTATCCCCCGTTGAAATTGAAATTTTAAAGCAACAAGGTTGTGTTTCAAATGAATGGGATCAAATTAGCGTTGGTAAAGGATTTATTCCGCAAAATGTCCGCAATGTGCAATTCTCCGGAACAATCAGGATTGGTGATAACTCCGGAACGGTGGCATTTATCGGCGGAATCACGCGCAATTGCGGAATCTACAATGCCAGCATACACAATTGCACCATTGGCGACCATGTTTATATCCATCACATTTGCAACTACATCGCCAATTACGATATTGAAGACCATGTTATTCTGGAAAATATTGAACTGTGCTTCATCGAAGGCGAAACAAGCTTTGGAAACGGGATCAAGGTTTCAACGCTTGACGAAACTGGTGGCCGCGGGGTGATGATTTACGATAAATTATCGGCTCATCTGGCTTACTTTCTGGCGTGGTACAAACACCGCCATTGTCTTATTTCTGAACTTGAATCGAAAATCACCGAATATGCCGAATCGGTTAAAAGTACCAGGGGAACAATCGGAGCACATTCTGAAATCCGCAACTGCCGCCAAATAAAAAACGTAAAATTCGGACCATACAGCCAAATTTCCGGCCCAACCCGACTCGAAAACGGATCGGTAAACAGCAATGAATTTGCCCCTGTAAAACTGGGCGCAGGCATTTTGGCCGAGAACTTCATCGTTTCATCGGGAGCCGAAATATCTGACGGATCAATTATTTCAGAATGTTTTATTGGGCAGGGCTGTATTTTAGGCAAACAATATTCAGCTGAAAAATCGTTGTTTTTTGCTAACTGTCAGGGATTTCTTGGCGAGGCCTGTTCTGTCTTTGGAGGCCCTTATACAGTCTCACATCACAAATCGACCTTGCTGATTGCCGGAATGTTCTCGTTCTGTAATGCTGGCAGTGGTTCGAACCAAAGTAACCACATGTACAAATTGGGCCCGATTCATCATGGTATTGTTGAACGCGGATCAAAAACTACTTCTGATTCGTATATTCTATGGCCGGCCAAAATAGGTGCATTTACTCTGGTAATGGGCCGTCACTATAAAAATACCGATACTTCCGATCTTCCTTTTTCGTATCTGATTGAAAACAAAGACGAAAGCTGGATTGCCCCTGGAATTAACCTTCGCAGTGTCGGAACCATCCGCGATGTGTTAAAATGGCCAAAGCGTGACCGGCGCAAAGATCCGGAAAAACTGGATTGCATCAATTTTAACCTTCTCAGTCCGTTTACCATTCAAAAAATGCAGAAAGGATTGGATATCCTGAACCGCCTGAAAGATATTTCAGGAGAAACTACCGAGGTATTTGCCTACCGGAATACCATGATAAGCAAAAGTGCCCTTGAAAAAGGGATCGACTTGTACCAAAAAGCCATTTATAAATTTCTGGGAAATTCGGTAATTTCGCGGATTAATAAAAGCAATGTTAAAACCTGGGAAGAAATTCAGGAATGCCTGATGCCGGAACATACTATCGGACAGGGCGAATGGAGCGATTTGTCGGGATTGATTGCTCCTAAAACAGAAATCAGCAGACTGATTAAAAGCATTGAAAAACGCGAATTTGTAAGCCTGGAAGAAATTGAGCAGGAATTTAAAAAACTACATACCAACTATTACGAGTACGAATGGACCTGGGCCGCGGAATTGCTGATCCAGCAAAAAGGGAAAAAGATTGAAGCGATGAAAATCGGAGATATCATCAGTTTGGTCAGAAAGTGGCAGGACAGTGTTATTGGACTGGATCAGATGTTGTATGAAGATGCAAAAAAGGAATTCAGGTTGGATTCGATGACCGGATTCGGGATGGATGGAAATAAAACCACCCAAAAGCTTGATTTTGATAAAGTAAGGGGTAGTTTTGAAAGCAACGACTTTGTAAAAGAAATTGTGAATCACATCGAGCGGAAAACCGTTTTAGGTGATAGTATGATCGAAAAATTATTAGAAATTGAGAAAACAGTTCAAAAACAAAAAATATGAGACTAATTATTCAGGCCAATCACGATTTAACGTCAAAATGGGTGGCCAATTACATTGCCCGGAAAATTATTCTGGCTGCACCAACTGCTGAAAAACCATTTGTTTTGGGTTTGCCAACAGGCTCGTCGCCGCTCGGAACATACACCAAACTGATTCAGTTGTGCAAGGCTGGCAAAGTTTCGTTCCGCAATGTGGTAACCTTTAACATGGACGAATACGTGGGCATCCCAAAAGATCACCCACAGAGTTACTACACGTTTATGTGGACGAATTTCTTTGGGCACATCGATATTCAGCCTGAAAATGTAAATATCCTGAACGGAAATGCTCCGGATATCAAAGCTGAATGTCAGGCGTACGAAGACAAAATTAAAGCGGTGGGCGGAATCGACCTGTTCCTGGGCGGAATTGGTCCCGACGGACATCTTGCTTTCAACGAACCCGGTTCATCGCTGGCATCGCGGACCCGCGACAAGGAGCTGAACTACGACACCAAAATTGCGAATTCACGCTTCTTCGATAACGATGTAAACAAAGTTCCCCCATCTTCATTAACGGTTGGAATCGCAACAGTAATGGATGCCAGAGAAGTGCTAATCATCGTGAACGGTTACAACAAAGCTCGCGCCCTGCAACATGCCGTTGAAGAAGGTGTGAACCACATGTGGACCATCAGCGCGCTGCAATTGCACCCCCGCGGAATGATTGTTTGCGACGAAGCTGCCACCTACGAGCTGAAAGTAGGAACCTACAAGCATTTTAAAGACATTGAAAAGAACAACGCGAATCCTGATAGTTTACTGAATTCTGATTTGGTTTGGTAAAAATCGCTGAACCTAAATTGGTCAGGGTTTCACTCCAAGTGAAGCCTTCTATGTTGTAATCCAAATTTTTCCAGAGTTTTTTTTTATTTT
>DAITNH010000166.1:0-11724 GCA_036834745.1 Prolixibacteraceae bacterium | reverse complement strand
TGAAACGTTCCAATGCGTTGATCCGGTAATTTTGTGATTTATTGGAGTGCAAAACGCCAATCTGATCGGGAAAAACAGGGTCAAGAAGTTCGAATACCCGATCGGCAAACTGCTTGCTGGAAACGAAAATCAACACCCGCTGAAACTCCTCCGCATCGGTGAGCAAATTTTCGAGCAGGCTTATTTTGGTGTAAAAATTAGGTACAGCGTAATAATATTGTGAAATCTGTTCAAGCGGAGTTCCCTGATTTTGAATTTCAATGGTTTCAGGATCATAAAAATAGCTGTCGATCATGGCCGCCACATCTTCTGTCAGAGTAGCCGAAAACATCAGGTTTTGCCGTCTAACCGGCAGGCTATCCATAAAACTCATCAGCTGCGGACGAAAACCAAGGTTCAGCATTTCATCCACCTCGTCAATTACCAGTTTCTGAATCGATTTCAGGCGCAAAACACCCGTCATCACCAAATCGACCAGCCGGCCTGGAGTGGCAACTATTATATCCATCCCATTGTAAACCAACTGTTTCTGAGTGTTTATATTGGTTCCGCCATAAACACCGATCACCCTGACTGTCATGTATTTTGCGAGCTTTTCAATTTCGCCCACTACCTGCAAAACCAACTCGCGGGTCGGAACAACGATCAAAATCCGCGCGTGTTTCTGATCTGAATACTTGAGCTGACGAAGAATTGGCAGCAGATATGCAAATGTTTTTCCGGTTCCTGTTTGTGCAATTCCAACCGAATCGCGGCCCGACATCACCGCCGGATATACCAATTCCTGGATGGGCGTTGGATTCTTAAAACCCAAATCATTCAAGGCATTCAGTAGCGGAGTATTTAAATTTAATTCCTGAAAAGTCACTTTTTAAATGTTTTAATTCGCTGCAAAGGTAGTAAAGTTTACAGTCTCAGTTCTCAGTCGCAAAAATCTGTCCCATTCTGCGATTCCAAAATGGAAACTGTGTCATTAGCAGTTTATCTGCAACCTCAGGGCTTGTTTTTTGTTATCTCTTGCAGTAAATTGCAATTAACTCAACTATAAATATCATGGATTTTACAATCAATCAATATGAATTCGGGCAACGGCCTGCAGTCACCATTCCTTCTCCTGAATTACTGAAAACTCTTACTGAGGAAGGAATCCGACAAATGGTGAGCGATCATTACGACCTTTTAAGCAAAAGCGAAATAAAACATCTTTTCCCGCGAATTGATGAGCAGTTGGACAAAGCGAAACAAAGATCGTCTGATTTCTTCATCCAGATATGCGGCGGACACCCTTATTTCAATGAGAACCGTGGAAAACCCATGCTTGCAAAACGTCACGCCCCTTTCACCATTACTCCTGAAGCCCGTGAGGTTTGGCTGAAATGTTATATACAGGTACTTTCGAAACTTGACGTTCCCGAAGAATTGATTCAATCGATCTGGAATTACCTGAATGTATTTTCGTTTTGGATGGTGAATTCGAAAGGAAAATCCTAAATACTTGCTTCATAAGCATATTTTTTGAGCCGTATTTAATTTGTACTTTTCCAGCACAATTAAAACTTTCAGGAGGCGGCAATGGAATTAAAAGATACGGACAGGAATTACATTGAAAGTTTATTTTCAAGTAAAGAACTCTATAAGATTTTTATTGAAAACTCCGGCAACGCGATATTCTTTACAGAAGAATCGAAGATTATCGATTGCAATAAGGCAGCAATTAAAATGTTTGGTTTCAACTCTAAGGAACAACTGCTGGGTAGGTTTCCCTTTGATTTTAGCTTTGGACTGCAAACTGAAGGGAACCGGTCAAATGAAAGATCCAAAGAATTAATATCCGAAGCGCACAGTAAATCAACAAAAGAATTCTCATGGAAATTTATCAAATCCGACGGAACGTCATTTGATGCTGAAGTTGTCCTGAATTCGTTCAACCATGAAAATCATGATATTCTGCAATTTTCAATATGCGACATTACTTTCCGGAGCAATAGCGAAAAAGAAATTTTAAAAAGCGAAAACAAATACAAAAAAATATTTGAGAATGTTCAGGATGTATTTTACCAGACAGATATAAATGGAATTATTACAGAAATCAGTCCTTCTATAGAAAAATATTCCAGGTATATACACAAAGATGTTGTCGGACAGCCAATTGATAAATTCTATCACGACCCGACCTCCCGTAAAAAGCTGATCGACGAAATTTTAGAGAATGGCGAGGCGCACGATTTTGAAGTACTCTTAAAAGGCAAAGACAATCAACTCGTCCTGGGATCTGTAAATGCCCATTTTTTATTTGATGAATTGGGCAAAATCAGCGGAATTGAAGGCACAATAAGAGATTTGACTGAGCGTAAACAGGCCGAAGAAAAATTAAGACTTTCATTTTCACTGTTAGAGGCAACACTTGATTCAACAACTGATGGAATTTTGGTTGTGAACCGGTCGGGCAAAATTACCAGCTACAATAAACAATTCAAGCGAATGTTCAACCATTCGGAGGGAATACTTGAATCCGGTGAAGATACCGCCGCAATTGATTCTGTTTTAAGTCAGTTAAAAGATCCTGATCAGTTTGTTTCCAAAGTACAATACCTTTATGATCATCCGGAAGTAGATAGTTATGACACCATTGAATTAAAAGATGGACGGATTCTGGAGCGGTATTCATGTCCTCAGTATTTGGATGGCGAACCCATTGGACGGGTATGGAATTTCCGGGATGTGACCGTCAGAAAAAGGGATGAACAGCAAATGCAACTCATGGCACATACCCTGAAAAGCATCAACGAATCGATCAGCATTACCAGCACCAGCAACCAGATCTTGTTTGTAAATGCCGCATTCCTGAAAACTTATGGGTATGCTGATGAAAATGAGTTGATTGGCCAGAATATTTCAATTGTAAGGTCGATTGACAATGATCCGGAAATTGCTGATAAAATACTAACCATTACCGCTGATACTGGCTGGCATGGTGAAATACTGAACAGAAAGAAAGACGGAACGGAATTTCCAATATCGCTTTCAACTTCGATTGTTCAGGATGAAAATGGTGAAACACTTGGAATGGTTGGTGTGGCCGTTGACATTTCGGAACGGAAACAATCTGAAATAGCACTTCAGGAAAGTGAATTAAAACACCGGAACCTGATTGAAACCATGCCAGATGCTTTTTACAGAAGTACTCCTGAAGGAAAATTTATGGAAGTAAATCAGGCAATGGTAAAAATGCTCGGGTATGAAAGTAAGGAAGAATTAATGGCAATCGATATTAAAACACAGCTCTATTTTAAGCCTGAAGACAGGGAAAGTCTCGTGTTGCAAAATAATTCCGATGACCTTGATATATTCCCCATGAAAAAGAAAGACGGATCGGAGATCTGGCTGGAAGATCATGGTTGGTACGTTAAAGATGAAAACGGACAAATTATTTTTCATGAAGGTGTCATGAGAGATATTACTGAGCGAAAAATATCGGAAACACGGCTTCAAAAATATTCTGAAGAATTGCAGGAGCTGAACGCTACAAAAGACAAGTTTTTCTCGATTATTGCCCACGACCTAAAAACTCCGTTCCACAGCATTCTGGGGTTAAGCGAAATCATCAAAGACGAGGCAAAACATCTTGATATTGAAACCGTTGAGCAATATGCCGGAATCATCCATTCAACCTCAAAAAACACTTTTCAGCTCCTCGAAAACCTGCTCGACTGGGCCCGTATCCAGCGATCACAAATATCATTCAAACCCGTATCGATTATTCTGAAAAAGCTTGTCAATGAAGTGGTTGAACTGATGGAGGAGAAATCAAACAGCAAAATGATTACGGTACTAAATAATATTCCAGACAACCAGATTGTTTCAGCCGACGAGGACATGTTGAAAACTGTTCTCAGGAATTTGGTTTCGAACGCTTTAAAATTCACGCCGGTTAACGGGAAAATTGAGATACATGTTGTATCAAAAGAAAATTCTATTGAAATTTCGGTAAAAGATACGGGAACCGGAATGAAACAGGACGACATAAGTAAAATATTCAAAATTGGCTCCAGTTTTTCGAAACGGGGAACAGAGAACGAAAATGGAACTGGTTTGGGATTGGTTTTATGCAAAGAGTTTGTTGAAAAACAGGGAGGAAAAATATGGGTTGAAAGCGAAGAAGGGAAAGGCAGTACTTTTACTTTCTCGATTAACAACAACTAATCAATTATTAATCAATTGGTTTACAGATGAGAGAAATTAATGAAAAGATTTCGATTTGGGCATTCTGGGTTATTATTACCATAAGTGTTTTAGCCTTGACCGGTTGGCTGGCAGACGTCTTGTCGCTGGCAGGGATGGGCGATAATTCTGTTCCGATGGCTCCGGTCACAGCTTTATGCTTTATCCTGACCAGTTTCGCTGCCCTCAATTTCCTGCAAAAACGCATCAGCCTGACACTTTCAAAAATCATTTTCATTTTCATTTTTGTTGTTTGCCTGATCATTTTAATCGACACATCGACAGGATATCCAATTGAATTTGAACGTATTATTGGAAATTCTCCCGGATTACTAAACAACTTCCCCATTGGCCGAATGTCGCCGGCAACCTGTATTTTATTTCTTATCAGCGTTGTTTCTTTGCTGACAATTATTACAAAAAATAAATGGCATAAAACGGTCATCTTTTTATCGACAGCAGCATTGTTTGCTTCTTTCATTTTCGACCTGGGCTATTTGTATGTCACCCCACTCCTTTATGGGCGTACTATTATTCCTCCCGCGTGGAATACCTCCTTAGCATTTACCTTTTTGTTTATTGGTATATTATCAGGTTTTGGCATGAATGAAAAACCCCTGAATTTATTCGTTGGAGAGTCAGTCAGGGCAAGGTTAATGAGAAGTTTTTTACCGGTTACTGTACTTATCATCGTTGTTGCAGGGTGGATTGATACCATTTTCGCAAAGATTATTAACGACCATGTTTTGGTAACAGCATTGGTGACTATCTTATCACTTTTAGTAATCAGTTTTATTATACTAAAACTCTCAGGAAATATAGGAAATGACATTGACTACATATTTGCTTTCCGAAAAGAAGCAGAGAAAGCAGTGAGAGAAAGCGAAGAAAAATACCGTTCAATTTTCGAAAACAGCAGTGTGGCTATATTGCTGACAACTACGGATGGGAGCATATTGTCAGTCAATAAATCTGCATGTTCACTATTTGGCATGGATGAAGCTGAAATTTGCAGGATTGGAAGGAGAGGAATTATTGATCTTTTAGATCCACGGCTGCCCATGCTTTTGGAAGAAAGAATAAAAACAGGGCGCGCTAAAGGTGAACTTACTTTTATCAAAAAAGACGGAACAAAATTTAATTGCGAAATATCTTCCGTAGTATTCAATGATAGCGAAGGAAAAGAACGTAATAGTTTGGTTATTCGTGACCTGACAGAACAGAAGAAAGCAGAAAATGAAATTCAGGAACTGAATAAAGAACTTGAACAAAAGGTAAAAAAACGGACACTTGAACTTGAACAAAAAAACACAGCTCTGGAGCGCATGAACAAACTATTCATTGGGCGAGAATTGCGAATGATTGAATTGAAAAATGAAATTAAAGACCTGGAAGATAAATTCCGAAATATAATCAATTAGCTGTTAAATACCGAAACAACCCAACATAAGGATCAAAATGGATGAATCAATTATTATCGGATTAGTTCAAAATATAGCCATACTGCTCGCATTCTGCATGCTTTATGATTACTTTTGGTCGAGAAATGAAAAACTGGACAACATTTATTTCAAAATCGGGTCTGGTGCCGTTTTGGGCGCAATTGGAATAGTTTTGATTCTGACCCCCTGGCACTTTGTTCCGGGTATATTTTTCGATACTCGTTCGGTAATGCTTTCGATTGCAGGACTTTTTTTTGGACCTGTTCCGACCATCACAGCCATGATTATTACAGTTTTATACCGTATTTTCATGGGAGGGGCAGGTACAATAATGGGTATTGCCGTTGCTATTACTTCCGGATCAGTTGGCCTTCTCTGGTGGCATTTCAGACCCGAATGGCGCAAAAAAAAGCCCTTGATTGAATTGGGTGCGATGGGTATTCTTGTTCATCTGGTTATGCTGGGCTGTACAATATTCCTGCCCGATGAAGTAAGATGGCAAACACTCAAAAACATTGCCTTGCCTGTTATTTTAATTTATCCGGTTGCAACTGTTTTGCTTGGAATGCTAATGCTGAATCAGACAAAGAACTGGGAGAACCGAAAAGATTTAAATATCAGCGAAGAACGCTGGCATTTCGCGCTTGAAGGTTCAGGTGACGGGGTCTGGGACTGGAACCCACAAACCAACGAGATATTTTTTTCGAAACAGTGGAAACTCATGCTGGGCTATGAGGATAATGAAATTGAAGACAAACTTGAAGAATGGGACAAACGTGTTTTTCCGGAGGACAAAGAAATGGTTTACAAAATATTAAACCAGCACCTTAACGGAGAAACACCGTTATACATATCGGAACACCGTTTACTTTGCAAAGACGGAACCTACAAATGGATTCTTGACCGTGGAAAAATAATGACAATTGATTCAGATGGAAAACCGCTGAGATTTATCGGGATCCACACCGATATTTCGGAACGGAAAGAAGCACAGGAAGAAATCAGGAAAATGAATGAAGTACTTGAGCAGAAAGTGCTGGAACGCACCAATGAACTGGAAAAACGCGGCCATGAATTACTTGAAAATGAAGTAGCCTTGATGAATATTGTGGAAGACCTGAACCTTAAATCAGAGGAGCTTCACCGAAGCACCGAACAACTTCAGGCTGCCAACAAGGAGCTCGAAGCCTTCAGCTATTCTGTTTCGCACGATTTGAGAGCACCTTTGAGGGCAATCAGTGGTTTTGTAAGCATACTGATGGAAGATTACGGGAAGGATCTTGATAGTGAAGGCAAACGGATTTGCAACATCATCCATTCAAATGCAACAAAGATGGGGCAATTGATTGACGACCTGCTTTCATTTTCCAGGCTGATAAGAAGCGAACTGCACCATTCAAAAATTGACATGGAAAGTATGGTGAGAATTGTAATTTCTGAATTTCAATCAACTCAGGATCTCTCACAAAAAAGCTTTTCAATTCAACAAATCCCCCAGGCTATGGGCGATACGAACCTAATAAAACAAGTTTGGGTAAACCTGATATCCAACGCAATAAAGTATTCTTCAAAAGAAGTTAATGCACACATAAATATCGGGGCAATCCAAAAAGAAAATGAAACGACCTATTTCATCAGGGATAATGGCGTAGGATTTAATATGAAATATAGTAATAAGCTTTTTGTTGTTTTTCAACGCTTACACGGAATAAACGAATTTGAAGGAACCGGCGTTGGGCTGGCCATTGTTCAGAGAATAATAAACCGCCACGGCGGACGGGTTTGGGCTGAAGGCGAAGTTGGAAATGGGGCAACCTTCTTTTTCACTTTGCCCATGAATTAGTTGCAGATTTTGTTAGACTAATCATTCAGAACAAGCAACACATCATAATTAACATAAATTCAGAAGTAGAAAAATCAGAATAATATGGATCAGACTTATCGCATACTTCTTGTGGAGGATGAACTTTACGATGCGGAACTCAATATCAGGGAAGTAAAAAAAATACTTCCAAATTCAGTATTTGAAAGGGTTGATAGTAAGAACGCTTTCATTAAGATGATTGAAACTTATTTTCCGGATATCATTATATCCGACTACAATATGCCATCTTTTGATGGACTTTCAGCGCTTAAAATTGCCAGGGAAATTTGTCCTGAAACTCCGTTTATTGTAGTAACAGGTTCGATAAATGAAGATACCGCAGTTGAATGTATGAAAGCGGGAGCCACCGACTATGTATTGAAAGATTCGTTGAAAAGACTTGGATCTTCAGTGTTGAATGCTCTGGACCAAAGCAAAATCCGAAAAGAACGGATTGATGCTTTTGAGACGATTAAATTAAATGAAGCCAAGTACAGGTACATGTTTCACAACAACCCGCAACCGATGTGGATCTATGATATGGAAACACTGGCTTTTTTAGAAGTTAATAAAGCGGCTGTTAAACATTACGGATTCTCTCAGGAAGAATTTCTTTCAATGTTATTGATTGATATCCTCCCGCAAAATGAAGTTGACAGGCTAATGAGAAATATTGAATCAACTGATTATTTTGCAGATAAGGTTGATGAATGGACTCATAAAAAAAAGACCGGCGAACTTGTTTCGGTTGAAATTGTGTCGTATTTTATCATTTTTAATCAACGAAATGCCAGGCATGTGCTTATCAATGACATAACCGAACGAAAAGAAACAGAAGAAAAGCTGATACACGAGCGAAAACTATTGCGCACACTCATTGATAATTTACCAGCAACAATCTACGTAAAAGATGCCGAATGCCGTAAAATCATCGCAAATCGTGCTGATATGGAGGTTATTGGCGCTAAAACGGAAGAGGAAGTGCTGGGAAAAACTGATATGGAAATATTCAGCAATGATATTGGAGTAAGAGGATATGCAGATGATAAAAGGCTTATTGAAACAGGAATCCCGGTACTGAACCAGGAAGAATTTTTTTATGATACTAACGGGATACAGCATTGGTTGCTTACATCAAAAATTCCGTTGACCGATGAAAACGGAAAGATTACAGGATTGGTCGGAATTGGACATCATATCACAGAACAAAGAAAAATGCAGGCAGAACTTATCGAGGCAAAAGATAAAGCCGAAGAAAGTGACCGCCTGAAATCCGCCTTTCTGGCAAATATGTCTCATGAAATCCGCACTCCGCTTAACAGTATCATCGGATTTTCTGAACTTTTAGACGACCCGGATTTTGACTCTGATCAAAAAACTGAGTTTATCAGGCATATTGTTGATAATGGCAATAGTTTACTGATGATTATCAGCGATATAATGGATTTCTCGATGCTTGAAGCTGGTCAGCTAAAACTAAGACAACAACCAATTTCAGTAAAAAAAATAATGAATGAGCTGTTGACTGAATTTGGGCACAAAGCAGAAGTAAGAGGTATTCAACTCCGTTTCGACGATTCAGTCAATGAACGGGATATCCTTATCACAAGTGACTCATACCGGATAAAACAAGTTTTTAATAACCTGATTGGCAATGCCTTAAAATTCACCAGTGAAGGATTCGTTGAAATCGGTTATAAAGTAAAAGGCGAAAAGATTGAATTTCACGTAAAAGATTCGGGAATCGGTATTTCGCCAAAACACCATCAGGCTATTTTCGAACGTTTCAGGCAAGTTGACAATACTAAAACGCGTAAGTACGGAGGCAATGGTTTGGGCTTGGCCATTTCGAAAAATCTGGTGAAGTTGCTCGGGGGAAAAATCTGGTTAGAATCAGAACCAGACAAGTTTTCCGATTTCTTTTTTACAATTCCGATAAATAAGATTTGAAACAGTATTCCCTGGCTTACTTCCTTCTTCGCCGACTGGTCAAAACCACGAAAAGAACGACCAGAAGTATTACAGCCACCAGTTTCAGGTAAAATTTCAAATCTGACTCAGCAGGTGTCGTTTTTGTAATTTCGGCAATTGGCTTTTCAGGAACATACCCTGCAAACCAGCCGGCAAATTGCACTTCGCCTTCAAGTTTATTTTCCAGATCATCAGGTAATTGCGGGAAAAAATCAAATCCGGTTAATTGTTCCGCTTTATCACCAGTTACTGCAAAGTCCGTCAAGGGACGTTCACTTTTTTCATTCGGCAGCACAAATGCGATCATTTTCGGCTCGTCTGTCGGGTCATAAATAATTTTGAAATAATAACCCGGAACCAGCACTTCTTCCTTACCAATTGTATCCTTATTGTCCTTAAAAACCGGACCTGTAACTACATATAGCTGGCGTTCCTTTTTAGCCCATCCACGAACCGTTGATTCCAGTTCCTTCCAAATACCACGATTGAAATCCGGAACCTGAGGCGAAATATTCGACATCAGAAAACTTTCCTCCATAGCAACCGCGTTAAAACCCATATCGCCAGCCGGGCATAAATGTCCACGGTCGTAACCGCTTTTGGTGTAATCCGATGATTTTGCCGAAATAGAAACAATCGCTTTATCCATTTTGAAATTATTGCTCCGCTCCTCGCCCGAATTTAAAATCATGTTGTCGGTCAATGAGTAATAAACCCAGTTCGCCTGTTCATAATTTTCGTTGTACGAAAGGGTATAATAAGTATGCCTGACAATATCTTTGGCCGGAAATGGCAGAAATTCAACAGAATTTGCACTGACGATATTTGCAGTAAAAAGCAAAAAGAGAAGAGACAGTAATTTCACGGAAATCCAGGTTAAAATCGTTTTTTAAATAAAAGACCAAAATACGGTCTTTCCTGAAAACTAAATTTATTTTTGTTCAAAAAAATTACGAAAAGATGGCAACTGAGAATAAACAGTTTAGCGAAAACGACCGGATCTTTTATTCCGATGGCTACCAGCTCGCACAATCGGCTATTGAGCATGGGTTTTCAAATACTACTTTATTTTCAGCCATTGAGACCTTGTATGCAGATATTGATGTGCTGAATGATTCGATCGTCGCTTTGGCCGAACGACAGAAAATTCCGGTCGCCTGCCACAAAGGATGCCAATGGTGTTGTCATCAGGCAGTTTATGCCAACTCATACGAATTGCACTTCCTTTCCGAAAAAATTAAAGTCCGTTTTTCTCCTGAAAACGTCTCAAAATTACAGGAACGCACCGAAATAAAATTTGCGGTAAGCTCCAAAATGAGTGAAGAGGAAGTAGCCAAATACAAAAGTCCATGTCCTTTACTTGAAAATGGTGCGTGTTCAATTTATGAGGCAAGACCAATGGCTTGCAGGATTTACCTTTCGACCAAACTTGAAACATGCCTCGAATTCTACCATCATCCTGAAAATGAACAAAATTATCCTGCACTAATCGAATTTCCATTAAATGCTGGTCGAATGATGAACGAAGGATTCATGGCAGCACTGAAGGAATATGGAATTGATACAGCCGAATTCAGATTAGAGGCAGGTTTAAGAATTGTACTGAAAAATGACCAGCCAACTTTTGGATAATTAATCATTCAGAATGAGTAAATATTGGATAAATTACTACCCATTTTAAGTGGCAAAAATTGTTAATAAGTGGCATTTACATGTCAAAATTTCGGATTAAATATTTGTATGATTGTATTTTAAGACCGCAAATAAGTTATCAACAATTGTTGATAACTACTGATCAAACAAGGTTGAATCAAAAACTTAAAAAAGCTTGACTTTTATACCAAAGATGTATTAAATTTATTCCATCAGACGAGCGATAAAAAACTGCTTCTAATGAATGGAAAAGGAAGAAGGTACTTAATTGAACCCCAAACCTGATCAGCCGGATCTCCGGATCCGCATTCAGAAAGAGCTGAAGTTCGAACCGCAGCATTCGATTGCAAGGTTCAGCAACCAACGAAAGGACCGTGAAAAGTTCATTTAAATGTTGATTCAAAGAAGCGTGAGACAAAAAGAGACTTCGGTTTCTTCCATGTCGAACTGAAAACGAAACGATCTCCGGATCGAAAGTAGTTTTTCACCGATCAGAAGTTTGAAAAAACAGATGAAAAGGTGGCTTTAATGGAACTTCGTTCGGGAAGGCTATTTCTTCGGAAATGCTGAACG
>DAITNH010000165.1:0-11737 GCA_036834745.1 Prolixibacteraceae bacterium | reverse complement strand
ATAAATTCAGCAATTCACTGTCGATCAAAGTATGCGCATTGGAAGCGGATGATGTAGATTATAAATATCCCGGTGAAGTAAAATATGTGCTTAAAACTTCCATCGCTGCCGAATATGAAAAACTGGCAATCAAAATAAACAATGACAATGACCTCAAAATTGTATTGATCCAGCACGAGTTTGGCTTTTTTCATGTTCAGGAACAAGCATTTTTGAAATTTCTGACTGCAATTTCAAAACCGGTTGTGATTGTTTTTCATACGGTATTGCCGAATCCTGACGAAAAATTCAAAATAAAAGTACAGCAGATTGCTGCTGCCTGCAGATCTATCATCGTAATGACCAACACTTCCGCCGGACTTTTAACGAACGATTATGGCGTGCCACCGCAGAAAATTTCGGTAATAGCGCACGGAACCCATCTGATCCCCAAGTTAAACAAAGCTTCGTTGAAGCTGAAGTATAAACTAAAAGGCCGCAGAATTCTGACCACATTTGGTTTGTTAAGTTCAGGAAAAAGCATTGAAACCACCATTGAAGCATTGCCGGCCATTGTTAAAAAATGCCCGGATGTAATGTTTTTGGTAATAGGAAAAACCCATCCTGAAGTGGTGAAAAACGAAGGCGAAAAGTACCGGGAAATGCTTGTTCAGAAAGTGGAAGAACTTGGCCTTAATGACAATATTCGATTTATCAACAAATATTTGGATTTGCCCGAGTTGCTCGAATATTTGCAGCTTACCGATATTTACCTGTTCACCACCAACGATCCGAACCAGGCCGTAAGCGGCACTTTTGTTTACGCGATGAGCTGTGGCTGCCCCATCATTTCGACACCGATACCACACGCTAAAGAAATTTTGACAAAGGATACTGGTATCATTTTCGATTTTCGGAATACCCAACAATTGGCTGCGGCTGTGAACAAGCTGCTCAGAAATGACAAATTACGAAAGAGTATCAGCATAAATACCTTGCAGAAAATAGTTTCAACAGCCTGGGAAAATTCGGCCGTTGCACATGCGATGTTGTTCGATAAAATTGTTGGCGATAAAATTACCATCCGGTATAATTTGCCGGACATCAACCTGAAGCATTTAAACGATATGACCACCAGTACCGGGATGATTCAGTTCTCAAAAATCAACCAACCGGATATTGGTTCAGGATATACCCTCGATGATAATGCCAGGGCACTTGTTGCAACTTGCATGTATCTGGAAACAACCGGTGATAAGAAGATCGTATCTAAGATCAAAAAATACCTCAGCTTTATAAAGTATTGCCAGCAACCTGAAGGCGACTTTTTAAATTATGTCGATAAAGATCTCCATTTTACCGGGCAGAACAAAGAAGTCAATTTAGATGATTCCAATGGCCGTGCCATTTGGGCTTTGGGCTATCTAACTTCATTAACAGACAAGTTGCCCAGGAAACTTATCGCGGATGCCATAACTATGATTGAAAAATCGCTGCCGCACATGCGCACGGTAAGCTCCACAAGGTCTATGGCATTTGCCGTAAAAGGCTTGTATTATTATCAAACCGCGGTAGATTCACTGAAAAATATTGAACTTATTACAACATTTTCCAATCGTTTGGTTCAGATGTACAGACACGAATCAAGCGAAGGTTGGGAATGGTTTGAAAGTTACCTCACCTACGGAAACAGTACCTTGCCAGAATCCATGCTTTATGCCTGGTTACTGACAAAAGATGCTGTTTACAAAGACATTGCCCTTGCGTCGTTTAAATTTTTGCTGAAACAAATTTTCAATGAGAACGGGATTGAAGTAATCTCGAACAAACACTGGTTGCAAAAAGGTGAAAAAGCGGAAAAATTTGGCGAACAGCCCATTGATGTTGCTTACACCATTATGACATTGAGTAAATTTTACCATGTATTTAATGACGACGATTACCGCGAGAAAAAGGAAACAGCTTTCAACTGGTTTATGGGAAGCAACCGTTTGCACCAGATCGTTTACAATCCATGTACCGGCGGATGTTACGACGGGCTGGAAGATACGCATGTGAACCTCAACCAGGGAGCTGAATCAACTGTAAGCTACCTGATGGCAAGGCTAACTTTGGAAAAGAATAAAAATTTGAAAAAATCTTCCGGCGTTAAATTGCCAAATCACAAAAAAGAGCTTTCAGAGCTAAAGAGAACGGATTATTCAAACAACTATAAAAAGCAATCCGACCGGTCCTTTGTGGGTTCAAACTATTAAATTTAATTTGGATAAAAGGAATGCGAAACAGTTGAAAATGTGGCAATGATGTAACTTTTTTTCAGAATTATGTAACAAGTCAAAATCCACTATTTCATAATTTTAAGCACACATTTTAAATTAAAAAAAGACAATATGAAAAAGACAATTTTTATTGCATTAATGATGATTTTCACATTGGGTGCAACAACATTTGCAAACAATTCTGATTCGAAAACTGCTCCTGTCGCAACTGAAAATAAATTATCGACAGAAGAAATTACCCGCATGAACAACCGTGTTGAAGAAATTCGCGACATGGACAAATCGGACATGACCGTTGCTGAAAAACGTGAACTTAGAAAAGAAAGCAAGGGAATTAAGGAAAATGTACGCAAAGGTGGCGAAGTCATTTACATCAGCGGTGGAACCATTTTACTTATTATCCTGATCCTTATTTTGATCTAATCAGATAATTCCGAATACGTGATATTGTTGCTGTAAAAAGCAATATCATTGGAATATAAAATAATTCGGTATGATTGCCTTTTTATAAATATGCAATACGGTTAGTATTGCATATTTATTTTTATATGATAGATAATGCAAATAAGCCACTCCCATATCGTTCATCTGAAGCCAATTCTCCCCTCCCGTAAAATCATGCAACTCTTGTCTGTTTGCTTCATTTTTATCCTGTCATTTTCCGAAGTTTTGGCTCAGGAATATTTTCAGCAGGAAGTCAATTTCAGGATAAATGTTACGCTGAACGATAAACTTCACGAATTAAATGCTTTTGAAACAATTGAGTACATCAACAACTCTCCCGACACGCTTCAATCAATTTATTTTCATTTGTGGCCGAATGCCTATTCAAATAATAAAACCGAATTGGCCAAACAGCTATTCCGAATCAATGGAAAACAAAAACTTTTTGATGATCCTGAATTACTGGGATTCATAGATTCACTCGACTTTAAAGTTAACAATCAGCAGGTTCAGTGGAGTTTGCTGTCGGGCCAACCGGATATTTGCAAAATCATCCTGAATCACCCGCTCAAATCAGGCGACACAATACTGATTACCACACCATTTCATGTAAAAATACCCAAAGGAGTGACTTCCAGATTGGGACATATCGGCGAATCCTATCAAATTTCCCAGTGGTATCCAAAACCGGCTGTTTACG
The DNA here is from genome assembly GCA_036834745.1 of Prolixibacteraceae bacterium. Classification (GTDB taxonomy): domain Bacteria; phylum Bacteroidota; class Bacteroidia; order Bacteroidales; family Prolixibacteraceae; genus Aquipluma. Next base: position 8,335 of record DAITNH010000165.1, on the reverse strand, counting down.
ACCGCAACGGCTGGCATCCAATGTCGTATCAGGATCAGGGCGAATTTTATTCCGAATATGGAAGTTTCGATGTAAGCATTACTTTGCCTGCCAATTACATTGTTGGTTCAACCGGAATACTGAACAATCTGGAAGAACTTGAAATGCTTGACAAAGTGGCTGCCGACACTTCATGGATCAAAACCATTCCTACTGAAGAAGCAGAGTTTCCGCCATCATCAGAAAAAATGAAAACGCTCCGTTATACAGAAAGCAATATCCACGATTTTGCCTGGTTTGCCGATAAGCGGTTTCATGTTTTGAAAGGGAAAGTGAAACTTCCGAACTCAGGAAAGGAAATAACTACCTGGGCGATGTTTACCAATCAGCAGGTTGAACTTTGGAAAGATGCCATTCCATACATCAACAATGCAATCTGGCATTTCTCAAAATGGAACGGCGATTATCCCTACAATAGTTTTATTGCCCTGCAAAGCGCACTGAGCGCCGGAAACGGAATGGAATATCCGGGCATTACGGTAATCGGAATGGCAAGGGATGCCTATGCTTTGGATGATGTAATTGCGCACGAAATTGGGCACACCTGGTTTTACAGCGCATTGGGATCGGATGAGCGCCGGTACCCTTTTATGGACGAAGGCATCACAAGCGCCAACGAAGTGCGGTACATGCACGAAAGATATCCTGAAAAGAAACTTTGGGAGGTCATGATAAGAAACACGAAACTGGCCAGGTTTTTTAACATCGACCAAATGCCCGTTAAGCTGATGAGCGAACTCGAATGGCTTTCGCAGGCGCGCGACAACCTTGAGCAACCCATTGATTTGCCCGCAATCGATTACACGACTTTAAACTATAGCCTGATAATTTATACCAAAGCAGGAATGGCTTTTAATTATCTGAGGGCTTATCTTGGAGATTCTGTTTACGATTCGGCCATACATGAATTTTACCGCGAATGGAAGTTCAGGCATCCACAACCCGACGATCTGCGCAAAACATTTGAAACTGTTACAGACAAAAACTTGGACTGGTTTTTCAGCGATTTGATTGGCACCACCAAAAGACTGGACTACAAAGTAGTCCGATTAGAGGACAAAAAGCTGCTCGTAAAAAACGATGGAGAGTTGGCATCGCCCCTGGTTATTGCCGGAATGACCGGTGATTCCATTTATTTTGAAAAATGGGTGGATGGTTTTGAGGGGCAGCAGTGGATCGAACTTCCACCGGGAAATTATTCAGAACTGAAAATCGACCCCAGACATGTAACTCCTGAATTATTCAGGCTCAACAACAACATCCGGACCACTGGCGTTTTTCCAAAGTCGGACCCTTTCCGGAGACAGCTTTACTTTACCCTTGAAGATCCGGAGAAAAGATACCTGAGTTATTTCCCTGCATTTAACTGGAACCGCGAAAACGGGTTAATGTTTGGAATGGCAGTACACAGCGGGTTTCTGGTTCCCAAACCGTTCGAATATTTTGTGATGCCGTTTGTGTCGTTCAAAAATGGCGGATTGGCCGGATTCGGGAAAGTGGCATACAACATTGCACCCTTCGAAAAATTTATCCGGAAGGCAACCATCTCATTGGAAGGAACACAATTCGGCGCACCCGGCAATCAAAATTATCAAAAGTTAAAAGCAGGATTGGACCTTCACTTCAGGAACTACAAAGAAAATAGCCCCCTGTCGCAAATGGTATTTGGAAATTACATAACGGCTTCAAACCTGTACCAGATTCAACTTCAGGAGAAAGCAACGATGAGTTCTTTTCTTCAATTTGGTTACCAGCTGGAAAAGTCCGCTGTAATCAATCCTTTCAAGCTGCTGGTTTCTTCGGAATCCAGTCAGTCGTTTCTGAAAACCTCCATGGATTTGAATTACCGGGTAAGTTATTACGGAAAGAAAAAGGGTTTGGATATTCGCTTGTTTGCAGGAACCATGCTGAAAAACAATCCGGATGTTCCTTTTTATGCGCTTTCACCGAGCGGCAGAAGCGGCTCGGAGCAATATCTTTACGAAGGCACTTATCCCGATCGTTTTAGCGATTTCCCGGCAACTTTATGGTCAAGGCAAATGAGCTTTTCCGAAGGTGGACTGGTATCGCCGGTTAACGACCAGCTTGGATACAGCCAATGGTTGGTTTCGTTGTCATTCACAAGCAGTTTGCCCGGAAAAGCCAACCGCATACCTGTCAAACCATTTGTAAACCTGCTCCTGAACGATCACGGCAACGGTTCGGGAAACAATTCGCCCTTCTTTTACGAAGCAGGCCTGAAAGCAGGTTTATGGAACTTTTTCGAGATTTACGTTCCACTGGTTGTTTCCGGAAACATCGAATCCATTACCGGTTCGTTCAAAGACCGTATCCGTTTGGTTTTTAACCTGAATTCAATCAATCAGGTAAAGCTAAATTCAGGAGTAGGTTTTGAAATCAGATAAGTCGGCCATACCCTTCATTCCTGGGAGGTAGCGGCAGGGCCGCCAAATATTTGTAGCAAAGAGCCAATTGACAGCTGGGAAAGGTGCAGCGCACCGAAATATTTATTCCCAACTCACATCATTGAAAAATTCGAATACATATTCATCCTTAAATGTGGGAATAATGCAATTATTATCAAAAAAAATGTAACAGGAGAATGATCAGATATTCCGATTTTTGCTGTGTGATATTTTATATCCGGCGGATAAGGGAAGCAAATTAAAAACACAATTATGACAGTAATAAAAATTGAAAAGAAAAAACCGGTTTGGCCATTGATATTGGGTATTGGTGTTGTTGCCGTGCTTTTTTATTTTTTTTCTTTTAATGATAAAAAAGAAACTGTGCAGGAAGTTCAGTTTACCGAAGATCTGATAGGAGTGACTGAATTCAACAGAACCGTTGCTGCATATGTGAATTTCATAAATGAAGATACCCTGAAAATGGAGTTTAACGATTCGTTTAGTAAAGAAGCATTTCTGAGATTGGTTGACGCAACAAATTCCATGGCTGATGAAATTAATGTTGACATTAAGGCTAATATGGCCAGGGTAGTAAAGTACGTTAACAGAATAAAAGCTGATCCCATTGAAACTGCACATGCTGATGATTTCCGAAAAGCCGCCGATATTTTAACCAACACAGTACTGAAGAGTATGCAACAATCAAAATACCCGGGATTGGTCAGCGAAATTACAGAACTCGAAAATGCATCCGCCTCAATTAATCCGGAAGTACTGATACTCGATCAGATATATCAGGTTAAAACTTACTTTAGAGAAGCTGCAGATCTGCTTCTGAAGATGAATTAATTAATCGCTATAAAAATTAAAACAATGACTGATATCAAAAAAAATCTTTATTACCTGTACGAGTTGACCGATTATAAAGTAGCCTCCGATTATAGTGATGTAAGAGGCTGGGAGGTAATTGATGCCAACAGCCGTACCATTGGCATTGTTGATCATTTGCTTGTCAATAAAGAAGCCGGACGCGTTGTTTACCTTGACGTTGAGATAGATACTTCATTGGTTGAAAACGGGCACAATACTTTTCAGCTTCCTGTAAGTGAAGGCGTTCATGAGTTTATAAATAAGGATGGTGCCAATCACCTGATCATCCCGATTGGAATGGCAAATTTAGATGAAAAGAACAAAAGAGTCACCACCAATCAAATTAACAGTTCAACATTCGCGCGGGCACAACGGTTCAAAAAAGGAGATATCATTGATTTTGGATACGAATTAAATGTACTGCGCCATTTTACCGGCGATCATACAGTGGAAGAGAGTACCTCATCTGGCAAACAGTTTTATGACCGCAAAGAATTTGACATTTCAAAAATCAGAAATACTTAAAAAACAGCATAGCTACACGGGGCTGGAAATCAATTAGGAAGTTCCGAAAATCCCCGGACGAAAAATGTGTGAATCTTATAATTAATCCCAAAAATTGTGTAATACTTTTTTTTACCTCCACATTTATCTTTAGGGTATTCTTAATAAAATGTGTGATGAACGTATTATTGGTATATCCGCAATACCCCGATTCTTTTTGGAGTTTCAAACATGTAATGAGATTTATCTCAAAGAAAGCAACAGTGCCGCCACTTGGCTTAATAACCGTTTCGGCAATGCTCCCTAAAACCTGGAAAAAAAAATTGGTTGATATGAATGTTTCAGCGCTTCATCCGAACGACTTCCTTTGGGCCGATTATGTTTTTATCAGCGCGATGCACATTCAGCAGGAATCGGTTGACAAAATTATTGACCTTTGCCTGAAGTATGAAGTTAAAATTATTGCAGGTGGCCCGCTCTTTACCCAGGAATATGCAAAATATCCGCAAATTGACCATTTCATTTTGAATGAAGCAGAAATTACAATGCCTTTGTTCCTGAAAGATTTAAATGCAGGCAAGACTCCGGAAAAAGTTTACAGAACTGATCAACATGCGGATATTACATTGACTCCCCTACCCGATTACAATTTGTTGTCGATGAAGGATTATGTCACCATGAATATTCAGGCTTCACGCGGATGCCCTTTCGCCTGCGACTTTTGCGAAATCACATCACTGTTGGGGCACAAGGTCAGAATGAAAAATACAAGTCAGATTATTCAGGAGCTTGAAGTACTTTACAATTTGAACTGGCGCGGCCCGATACTTATTGTGGACGATAATTTTATAGGGAACAAAAAAGAGGTTAAAAACAACCTCCTCCCGGCAATGAAGAGTTGGATGAAATTGCACAAATATCCGTTTACATTCAATATTCAATCCTCAATAAACCTTGCCGATGATGAAGAACTGATGTTGTTGATGGCCGAAACAGGGTTTACCTCCACATTTGTTGGTATCGAAACACCCGACGAAAAATCACTTCAGGAATGTAACAAGAGTCAAAATAAAAACAGAGACTTGCTTCTTAGTGTGAAAAAGATACAAAATGCAGGATTACAGGTTGCGGGCGGATTTATTGTAGGTTTCGACTCGGACACACCCTCTGTTTTTCAGAAACAAATTGACTTTATACAACAGAGTGGAATTGTTTCGGCAATGGTCGGATTGTTAAATGCTCCAAAGAATACGGTACTATACAACCGGCTAAAAGCTGAAAACAGGCTGACATCCGAATCTTCAGGAAACAATACCGATTCATCGATGAATTTTATCCCGGTGATGAATCCTCAGGAACTTTTAAACGGATACAAAAGTATCATTCAGAATATCTATGCAACAAAGCCATATTACAAACGAATACGCCAGTTTCTGCTAAACTACCGGCAAATTAACAGGCAGAAAAAGAAAATGGAATTTTCATATCTGGTCAGTTTTTTCAAGTCACTTTACGTTATCGGCATTTTAAACAAAGGCCGGAGCGAATACTGGAAACTATTGATCTGGACACTTTTCAGGCGACCGGCTTTATTAAAAGACGCATTGACTTTTGCCGTGTATGGTTATCATTTCAGAACTGTATATGGAATAAGCAACACGAATAGTAATTAAAAATTAAACAAACAAAAATGAAAACAACGAAACGTTTAGGCATTTGGATGGACCATTCGACCGCCAATTTAATTGAATTTACAGATGACAAAACCGAAACAACTGAGATTGAAGCACAGGTTGGCGAACAGGATGAACCGCTAAATCCTCGTGATGAAACCATGATCCAAAACAAAGATCAAAATGAGCTCTCAGATTATTACAAGAGAATAAGCGAGGTTATCAAAAATTACGATGAAGTACTTCTTTTTGGCCCAACCCATGCAAAAGATGAACTAAATAACATTTTAAAGGATGATCGTCATTTTGATGAGGTGAAAATTGAAATAAAACCGGCCGATAATATGACAGAAAACCAACAGCAGGCTTTTGTCAAAGAGCATTTTAATATCGCCGGATAGATGCTTAAAGCAGTTGCCGAAATGGAGTTGAAAAATCCAAAATCAGTTGCATTAATAATTGCCCACCCCGATGACGAAATCCTATGGGCCGGTGGAACAATACTGAGCCATCCAACATGGAAGTGCTTTATTGTCTGCCTATGCCGGGGTAACGACACCGATCGTGCCCCAAAGTTTGTTCAATCGTTAAAAGCGTTGAATGCTGAGGGAATAATGGGCGATCTCGATGATGGTCCGGAGCAATTGCCGCTGGATGAGAACGAGGTTGCCGGGTTAATACAAAACCTATTGCCTCCCATGCATTTCGATCTGATAATTACCCATCATCCGAATGGAGAATATACCAGACACATCAGGCATGAAGAAACAGGCAAGGCAGTTATTATGCTTTGGCAAACCGGCAAAATTTCTGCAAGCGAACTTTGGACGTTTGCATACGAAGACGGAAATAAGAAATATTTTCCGAAACCAGTTGAAACCGCAAGTGTATTCAATTCACTTTCGAAAGATATTTGGCTGAAAAAATACCGGATAATTACTGAAATGTATGGTTTTACAGCTGATAGCTGGGAAGCTGAAACAACACCCCTGGCCGAGGCATTCTGGAAATTATCCGATCCATACGTAACAAAACATTGACAATTAAACTAAGTAGCGAGGGAATCCTCTGATAAAATAAGGTAATAAGGTCAAATCTGTTGGTGTTATTTTTTGTACTAAGGTTAATTGATTGAATAATAATATTTTGTGGACACAGGAAAAACCTTATCTTTTGTTTTCAACCTCTTAGTAGTCCCTCAGCAAGTTGGTATATAGCCCATGCAAGAATAACTGGAGAATGCAGGTAAACAGTTGAAGGCGATGGTGAATTTTGGAATCGAAATGTTTCGTACCTACGGCACTCAGGACTTGGTGGTGGATATTCCTGTCCGTCACATGAATGTGACGGCAAAGGATAATGCTCTAATCAGCGAAACAGCTTATTCGTGGCGATATCCTTTGCCGTTTGCCTTTAGGCTTCGGCGTGAGCTCAGTCGAACGGCAACGGACATAAAGGCGATAATGAAAACCGTCCGTGCGGAAGCCTTTTCAGGGCAAAACCCTCTTTTCGGACGAAACAGAATCCGCCTTCAAAAAAGGAGTTACATAAAAGAAATGGAAACCGGAAGAATTTAATCACTGATAAATCTTGGCGAGTTCCATATGGCAGTTAAAAATCAAAATATAAACAGATGAAAGTATTGGTAATGTACGATTATCCACCTTCACCGGGCGGACTGGCAACACAGGGAGACCTTCTTTACAGGGGACTTCAGGAAATGGGCGTTGATGTAAATGCCGTTCATTTCGAATCGGCACAGGAAAAGGAATGGTATTACCGCTGGTTTAAACCTGATGTGGCTGTGGGTGTAGGATATTGGGGTTACACTCCCCATTTAATTCTTCACCCGCAACGATATGGAGTGCAGCCAGTTCCATGGTTAGTTGCCGATGGATACATTGCAAATTATCAGGAAATTCTGAATGATCTCCCCCTTATCCTGGTAACGTCGAATTGGGTAAAGGAAATGTATGTCCGCGATGGAATTAATGGCGATAAAATTGAGGTATTGCCAGTTGGTTGCAATACTGATTCATTTAAACCTTACAGCAAGGATGATCCTAAAATACTGGCCGTTCGCGAAGCTTTGGGTATTTCGCCCGATCAACTCATGATCCTCACTGTTGGTGGCGACGCTGCCTCAAAAGGTGCTCAGGAAGTGATGCAGGCACTTGCAATCATTGATTCGAAAGCACCCAAGTGGAAATATGTCTGTAAAGTATGGCCTCAACCGCGAACCAAAGCCCAAAACCTGCTCGACCTGGAAATAGCAACACATCTGGGTATCGAAAAGAATGTAATTTATACCACCAATACGATTTCCAGATCATTTATGCCTTACCTGTTTGGAGCGTGTGATATCTATGCTGCACCATCCCGACTCGAAGGTTTCGGAATGCCACAGGTAGAAGCCGGTGCCTGCGGAAAACCGGTCATAAGCCTAAAGGCCATGGGAATGCTGGATACGCTGGTTCAAGGTGAAACCGCATTTCTGGCTGAAATTGCACAGAAAATTGTCGTGAATGAAGTCATGCTTGGAGTAGAATCCGGCTTTGAAGACAAACGCAAAGTGAAATTTGACATTCCCCGAACGGTTGATTACCGGGCAAATGTTCAGGATATTGCCAAATACCTGAAGATTCTGATGTCTGACGCTGATTTGCGGGATAAAATGGGAAAAGCCGGAAGAGAAAGAGTGGTAGAAAATTTTGACTACCGGGTTGTTGCAAAACGTTTTGTACAGATCATGCAGGATAAATTGGGAATAAAATGATTTGAAAATGCAGAAAGCGGCAGAGCCGCAAAATATTTGTAGTAAAAAAGTTGATAAAAGCTGGT
>DAITNH010000164.1:0-11744 GCA_036834745.1 Prolixibacteraceae bacterium | reverse complement strand
TTGCAGCTTGGACGATTCAGTCCTCTTTGTGAACAGACATTTAGGAATCAATTCGAGTCTACATTTGACTTTTTCGTCTTTAATAAAGAGTTGATCAACCGAGTAGCATCCAATGAACGGATTATCGCCTTTGATCCAAGTTATATTCCCAAGGCAGGAAAATCAACTTATGGCAGAGGTAGATATTGGTCTGGCGTAGCCGGTGCAGCAAAATGGGGTTTGGATATATGTGGTTTTGCGGTGGTTGATATCATCAATAACATCGCATTGCATTTGAGAGCCTGGCAAACACCATCTGCCGTTGAACTGGCTGAAAAGGGATTGAACCTATTGGCTCACTATGCAAGTCTTGTAGCTGAAAATGCAGAACAGTTTAAAACTTTTTCAAAATACATGGTAGCCGATGCCTATTTCTCCAAGAAGCCATTTGTTAAAGAAGTAATAACAGCCGGCTTTTATTTCATTAGCCGTTTAAGAGATGACAGTGTATTGATGTACAAATATACAGGTGAGAGAACGAGCAAAAAGGGAGCTCCAAAGAAATATGATGGTTTGGTTGATGCTTACAACTTCAATCCCAATAGATTTTCATTGGACTTGTCTAACGAGGAGATTACAATCTACTCATTGGTTGTTTATTCTAAGGCATTCAAAATGGACATCAAATTGGCTATTGCGATCTTTTACAAAGACGGAAAAGAGACTGCAAGAAAATTATTCTTCTGTACTGATTTGAAGCAAGACGGTGAGAAAATTGTTCGTTATTATCAGGCACGTTTCCAAATCGAATTTCTAAATCGTGATGCAAAACAGTTTACTGGTCTGAATAACTGCCAGGCAAGGAGTAAAAATAAATTGGATTTTCACTTCAATGCGGCACTAACAGCAGTAAATCTGGCAAAACAAGACTGGTTTGCAACCAAAGGTAAAGGGGATAAACCATTCTCAATGTCCGATTATAAAACAATGTATAACAACACTTTGATGCTCGAACGATTTATGTGCATGTTTGCTATAAACCCAAACTCGCCAAAAAATCAAAAAATTATCAAAGAACTATTGGAATACGGCAAAATTGCCGCTTAAAATTTAACGAAGTATTGTATTAACCAAGCAAAATTAAATCATTTATTTTGGAATATGTTATACAATAATGAGAATAAGTTACATCATTCACACATTCTGTTCAGGTTCACCAACATATGCAAATCTATTTGAACCTAAGACTAAATAATCCATTGTTATCAATTTCATGTGTGAATACTCCAACCTGTTTTCTTTTCTGTTGAGATTAAAACAGAAAAAGTAGGTGCGCCACCATTTCCAAATCCATCATGTTTTCCATGAAAGATAAAACCACCATTAAACTCAAATCTGCCTTGATTAGCTATTGAGAATTCTAGGGAAAGAGGTGCAAAGTCACTGTAAAGGCTAACTTCATAACCTTTATTTGAGTAGTTTTCCAACCTTTGAAAAGTATCAATGAAACTTTCCATAAGGTCATGTTCTGTGGCAAAGGCTTTAATTTCATCAAGCCTGCCATTGGTTTTGTCTAAGATCATATTATCTGATTTTAAGTGAATAAAATATGGCAAATGCGATTAGTATTGAATAAGCATTTCAGCAAAAAAGGCAAAGATTGTAGATGAAAATAATCAAGGAGCTACAATTGAATGCAACTCCTTATTTGTGTCCTTCATTCAGTGGTTTTACATTTGGGAAAAAGGATAGTGAAGGGGAAAACCGTCTCAATACAAGGACTTGAAATTCAGCATAAAACCTTACTGCCCAATTGTACAATTTTTTACCTAATAGAGAATTTTATTGATCTTTTCCAAGGTCATTGGCAAAAACCACAAGCCTTATAAAAATCAATAAACCAAATAGATAACCTATCCAATAGATTGATCCATCATATCTTGTAGCATGAATTCCTATGTTCAGGTTGAATATTTTGCCTAATAGAGAAAAAGGCAATATAAATCCATGATAAAGTCCAGGCCAAAAACTGGGATCAGTATCAGAAATACCAGCCATTTCACAATTTGGTTTGGCTGCACAGGAACTAAGGATTACCACCATGAAGAAAAGGATAGCATTTACTATCCTAATGTGCTTTTTCATCATTTGAAGTTTAAGGGATTCAAGTATTAAGTTGAAATCTGGACTGTTTCTTTTAACCTGTTCAGAAAAAAAATGTACAATTCTTCATTATAATAAAGAATGTGCAAGTAGAAATAGAAAGTGTTCAGGAATTAGTTGAGTGGATGACCTGCTTCACACCTTTTACTTTAAGGCAATTACAAAAAAAAAATGTAGTGCAAGTAAATACTTGAGAAAGTGCCTTCAAGTAACACAATTAATTACTTGAAAGCACAATCCTTTAACACATTACCTTGAAGCTGTTGGAAGATTCACTCCTTCAAGTTCGGCATAAGTAAAGTCAGGAAGAATTTCCTCCACATATACCGGAGCTTTCTGTGTTTCTGCCAAATACACATATCGGTGAAAGAGGGTTAATACTTCACCAGTCTTTTCCACCGTGTAATGGTAAGGCTCACATTCCTGTTTCTCAATAGTTCCCGGAATTTCAGTTCCAACAAGACCTTTGCAGGTCTCAGTATCAAAAGTCGAAGCCACTGAAGCTTTCCTAACTGTTGCATACATTCCACCTGAAGCAGATTGAATAATTTCAACTCCACCCTGTAATTCAAGGGCAATAAAGGTTTTCCCTTCACTGGAAGTTCTTTCCTTGTAACCGATAATTTTTACCATTTTGTTTTGATTTTGAGTTAAACAACTATGAAAATTCAGAATGAATCACTCCCTTTTGCAACTGGTGTTACCTCTTAAAACTTGAAAGATCATTAAATCAGCTGCTTTAATTTTCTCCCTCGTAAAAAGTGCAAAACCAAGTAGGCCACCGGGCATGTTCAATTCCAGTAATCATGTGGGGGTTATTATTGAGGTGTTCCAAGCATCTATACACCACCTATACATTTTAAAATGAAGTCTCCCAAAAATTTTTTATAGTATAAAATTTTTACTGTAGTTGGCATACAGGTAACACCAGTTGAAAAGGGGATGAATACAACTAAAAGGTTGAAAGGGTAGGACACAGTTCAAAAAAAACTGTAGTCCTACCCGGTGGTTTAACTCAACTCAAAAACCAATTCTTACTGTTGGTGTTGTCAAATGCTTCCACCAAGCTTTCTGTAAATGTGTATGCATTCAAAGATTTATCCAAGAATCCATCAATATAGGAACTCTTGTTTGAGCCTGTAAGCAAACCATACAATCTCCACAAATCAATATCTCCATTGTCAGAACGGCAAAAGGATTTGTCCAGATAATAATCACGGCAAACTGTGTTTAACTGACCATCATTGTATATGAGTTGTGGAATCTCCTTTTTCATTGCCGGAGATAGATAAGGATACAATCTTGCTTTCCCAACCAATTGTGCAAACTGATGTTCAGTCAGATTATATCTACCAAAATCCTGCATACTCTGAAGTTGCTTTTTCATGTTGTAATTTTCAAACAATTCAAACACTTTTCTTACAAGATCATCAAGAGATGAAACCCGGATTTCAAGTGCTGCACCATCAGTAGAAACAAGAAGGTTTGTACAAACAAGATTCTGGAAGCCGATGAATACCTTGAATTTTTCAATGCTTTTCTTGCTGAATAAAGATTCATGGTTCAAAGCTCTGACTCCACCAATGGTTAAGTTTAACCTGTTTCCATGAACAATTTCTGTAATGGAAGGAACTTCAATACAGAACATCATACGTTCATAGTATCTTGTCTTTTCATGTTCTTCCAACTCTGAAACCTTCTTATGAAGTGCCTGGGGAATCCTTCCATTTATTTGATGGGGAACCCTTATTTCAGGTTCAAGGACTTGTGATCCCTTAAAGAATTGCTGAGTGCAAAAATCAATAGCATCAACAAATTCATAATGAGAAACTGTCTTTTCATTATCCCGGAAAACTGGAATGATGCAGTCATTTTGCAAGTGTTGCAAGCTTACAGGTTCTGTATTAGCTTCAATGAAGTTTTTAGTTTTCACTGTTTCAGGCAGAATAGTAACAGTTGGTGTTTCAACAGCATCAGTATTTAATATTGTTACTTTTGGTTCTGGTCTTGGAATAATCACAGGAGTATTATTTCTAGGCCTGACTAATTGGAGTTCCATTTTTACCAAAGTTTTGAAGATTAGAAATGTTTGTTGTTATTAATTCCCTTTTTCTGGTGGTGTAATCAACTGTTAATTGCTGAGTCCATTCCTTCTGATGGGTTTGATAGAGGTTGTTTAAGCTTTCAATTGTTGTAGCCTTTTTGATCTTGCTACTAATTGATTCATTAATTGCAGCTGGTTCAGGATATACAATTACTGGTGATTGGATTGATGAACCGGAATTACACCAATCCCTGATTAGCATTCCGGTTTCAGTAGTTATCCTGAATTTACCTTTTTCAGAGAATAAACCAGTTCGGTCTTTACTTGACAATGCCATGTGTTCTTCATCTATATCCAAACTGATTGAAACTTCGTATTCGAAGCCATCCCTTTGCACTGCTGCCATTCCCACTTTTTGAGGTACATTTTTACCATTCCTTTCAGAAATGACATATTCAGTCTTTGTCCTGATAGTGGTAATCACATGGCATTTAGATTGAAGGATTGCATCAATGAATGCCTGATGCCTTGGAGTAACAGAAGCCCATGCAGTAAATGAGTTTGGAACTCTCATTGCAGATGTGGTTTTCTCATGAATTTCAAGAATCCCTCCTTTGCCACTCCATTCATGACTTATACTGTCCAGTATGATACATTCAATTCCACTCTTCTCACAGAGTTGAATGGCTTCAATAAACCTTTCAGGAGTATAAGGATCTTCCAAGTTTAAAACAAAGTATGATCCCAAATGAGAATACAAGTTAGCAGAACCACGTTCGGTATCCACCACACAAACCTTGTTAAGATCCCCAATTAGACCTTGTGCAATTTTCAAGCTGCTTAGTGACTTTCCACTGCCAGCTGGCCCTTGAAGTGAAAGCCTGATCTTAGCTGATTTTCTTTGTGACGTTTTTAATTCCATTTCTTATAGTTTTTGAGTTTTGATTTATGGAATAGATGTTTTCTAATCCAAGTTAATTTGAAGATGAAAATGTAGTTTCCTGAATAGTCAGGAATAGAAGTTCATTCAGATAAAGACTTACCTGAAAAAGATAGTTTAGTGCGCCTATTTGTGGGGGTCGATGATTGAACTGAGAATGGAATAATCAGAAACACCAGTTGAAAAGACAATGGATATTCCTTTCATCCCTTTTCTTCTGGTGTTGCTAGATAAACCGTAAAAGGTTCATCCATTAAATTATCTGATAAAAACCAAAAAACCCCTACAGAGCTGCGTGGGGGTTCCATTAGGGCAGGGAATAATATAGAAATAGAGGAATATATCTGTCCATCAACAACATTGAAAATGACTTGTGTTCAAATAGAGCTGAATCTTAATTGATGCTTTTATTCCTTATAAATTGATTTCAGTGAACTCTTAGTTGTTAAAAATTTCAAATCCAAATAGTCTATTAAGATGCATCCCAATGAGACTATCCTTTGCATTTTATATCCTTTGATTATTTTTTTTTGAGGCATTTGTATGTACAATTGTATGTATAAAAAAAAGAGCTGCAAATTTTTACCTTTGCAACTCTTTGATTTTCAGTGGAGAATATCGGAATCGAACCGATGACCTTTTGACTGCCAGTCAAACGCTCTAGCCAACTGAGCTAATCCCCCTTTCGAGGCGACAAATATATAAATATTTTTCATCTGCAAGGAGTTGACTTTACCGAAAATTGAATTTCTACGTCGAATTTGCTCGAAGATGTTAATTTTCTTGATTATTCTGGTCTGATTTTTGTCATTTTTTTTATCTGAAGTCATATTATAATTCTCATGAACCGTGTTCATAATCAATTTTTAAGTAATTGAAATTCAGTATTTAAACGCCAAATTCGCTAAGAATAGAAATGTGAGCGAGTATCGATAAAAAATAATTTGAGTTCAAAAAAGTATTTGAAATCTAAGACGATGGATCATCAAAATCTTTCCGATCTTCATGTGATTGTATTTTTTTTGAAAATTGAATATTAGGATAAGACGGTTATTGCATTTGAATATTATTTTTTATCTTTAGCCCCTCAATACTAATTGTGCTTACATTAAAGAAATAAACTAATATCACTAAATTATGGAACTCAAGAAATCACCCAAAGCAGATCTCGAGAACAAGAGGAATATCTTTGTTCAGCTAGGGTTGGTGGTCGCTCTTGCTATCTGTTTGTACGGTTTTGAAGCAACCAACAAGGTTAGTCAGGTTGATTCTCTCGGATCAATGTCTGATCAGGTAGTTGAAGAAGAGATTATTCCAATAACCCGTCAGGATCAGGTGCCACCACCACCACCACCACCACCACCAAAAGTTGTTGACATGTTGGTAATTGTTGATGATAATACCGATATTCAGGACGAATTGGAAATTGAAGATTCAGAGGCAACCGATAAAACTGCAATTACTGCCGTAATGCAGGTTACTGTTGCTAAAGAAGAGGAAAATGAAGATACCCCTGTTTTCTTCATTGTAGAAGAAATGCCTGAATTCCCGGGGGGCCAGTTGGCTTTACGTAATTTTATTGCACAGTCGGTTAAGTATCCGGTTATTGCACAGGAAAACGGTATTCAGGGAAAAGTGTTCGTTAATTTCGTGGTTGCCAAAGACGGAACAATAACCAATGCGAAAATATTCCGTGGGGTTGACCCTTCATTGGACAAAGAGGCTTTACGTGTTGTGAACAGCCTTCCGAAATGGAAACCTGGAAAACAGGGAGGAAAAGCGGTAAGGGTTTCTTACACTGTTCCAATCAACTTTGTACTTCAGTAAAAAAGAATTAAATATTTTATAAATTTCCTGGTTCTGTTTCTACGGAACCAGGATTTTTTATTGGTAATTATTGAATATATGATTGAAAATTCACCCATAACCGAAACTGCTGTTTTAGTTGGACTTATCACCAGGGATCAGGACGAAACCAAGGCAAGGGAATATTTAGACGAATTGGCTTTTTTGGCCGACACTGCCGGTGCAGAGGTGAAAAAACACTTCCTGCAGAGGTTAGACATCCCTAATCATGCCACCTTTGTTGGAACCGGAAAACTCGCAGAGATTGGCGAGTACATCAAAGCACATGATATCGGAACCGTAATTTTTGATGACGACCTGAGTCCAACTCAACTTCGGAACATCGAAAAAGAGCTGGAATGTAAGATCTTGGACCGGACCTTTCTGATTCTGGACATCTTTGCCGGAAGGGCACAAACAGCACACGCCAAAACACAGGTCGAGCTTGCCCAATATCAATACATGCTGCCACGCTTGACCCGACTTTGGACCCACCTCGAACGGCAGCGTGGAGGAATCGGGATGCGTGGCCCAGGCGAATCGCAAATTGAAACCGACCGCCGGATCATTCTTGATAAAATTGCCTTGCTTAAGGAGCAACTCATAAAAATCGACAAGCAAAAAACTACGCAGCGGAAAAATCGCGGCAGAATGGTACGCGTAGCTTTGGTCGGATACACAAACGTGGGTAAATCGACCATGATGAACCTACTCTGTAAATCGGAAGTCTTTGCTGAAAATAAACTTTTTGCCACACTCGATACCACTGTTCGTAAAATGGTTGTGGCCAATTTGCCGTTTCTGATGGCGGATACTGTTGGGTTCATCCGCAAATTGCCACATGGTTTAGTTGAATCGTTCAAATCTACTCTCGACGAAGTTCGCGAATCAGATATTCTGATGCATATTGTGGACATTTCGCATCCGGGGTTTGAAGAACAAATAGAGGTGGTGAACCGGACATTGAATGAGATTCAGGCTGGCGACAAGCCTACAATTTATGTGTTCAATAAAATTGATGCCTTCACTTTTATTGAAAAACATGAAGATGATTTAAGCCCGCGTACAAAAAGCAATACTTCGCTGGAAGAATGGGAGAGCAGCTGGATGGCGAAAAACAATACCCCATCACTTTTTGTCTCTGCAAAAACAAAGGAAAACATTGATGAACTGAAGAAAACTTTGTACGAAGAAGTAAAGAGAATCCATGTTACGCGTTTCCCGTACAACGATTTTCTTTATGACGAAAACTGGACCGGAAATATTGAACAGTAGCCCGGAAGTTAAATTGTGAGTAGGTCATCTCAATTTTCTTCTGCAGTAGGCCCGAATCAATCTATCCAACACAATTGGTTGGTAAAGTATAACTGTTTAATTAAAAAAGCCCGTCGATGTGACAGGCTTTTTTTAGTCTAATATTTTGTGTCTGGCACTATTTTACTTCACCATTTTTAATCAGCCATTCGGCAATCTGAACAGCATTCAGCGCGGCGCCTTTTTTAATCTGGTCGCCTACACACCAGAATGTCAAACTCTTAGGATTTGAAACATCTTTTCGGATACGGCCAACATACACGTCATCCATTCCTGAAACAAACAATGGCATCGGATATTTTTTCTCGGCAGGAACGTCCAGAACCGTCAACCCATCGAGTTTTTCCATTGCTGCTTTTACTTCCTGAATGTCCAGCGCTTCTTCAGTTTCTACCCAAATAGCTTCAGAATGCGCACGTGCAACAGGGATACGAATGCAGGTCGCACTCACTTCGGCATTGGTGTGCATAATCTTTTTGGTTTCCCAGTTCATTTTCATTTCCTCTTTGGTGTAATCGTTCTCGAGGAAAACGTCAATTTGAGGAATGATATTCATGGCCAACTGATAGGGAAATTTATTGATAGTTGGTTCTTCTCCATTGGCTACTTGTTTTACCTGAGTTTCAAGTTCTGCAATTCCCTGCGCCCCTGCACCACTTGCAGCCTGATAAGTAGCCACATGCACACGAACAATTTTCGACAAATCGTTGATCGGTTTCAATGCAACCACCATCTGAATGGTCGAACAGTTCGGATTGGCAATGATATTGCGGGGACGAATCAGTGAATCTTCAGGATTTACTTCAGGAACAACCAACGGCACATCGTCATCGTAGCGAAATGCACTTGAATTGTCGATCATGATTGCGCCGTATTTTGTAATGGTATCTGCAAATTCTTTCGAGATAGATGCACCTGCCGAAGTCAAGGCAATATCAATGTCCTTAAAATCATCGTTGTGCTTTAGCTCCTTAACAACCAGTGTTTTACCTTTGAATTCATACTCGTTTCCAGCCGAACGGCCAGAACCAAACAAGACCAGTTCATCGAGCGGAAAATTCCTTTCAGCCAATACTTTCAGGAATTCCTGGCCAACCGCACCACTTGCACCTACTACTGCAACTTTCATTTCGATAATTATTTATTTGCGTTACTAATTTTTAAACTACAGCTTCAATCAGTTTTGTTTATTCGAACAAATCTTGTTAACTTAATTCAGATTTTCAAAACCGAGATATAAAAAGAATGATCAAAAATAGCTGTTTACTTTTAAATTTTCCTAAAAAGGCCAGATTTATTTTTATTTTCGCAATAATAGTTGTCTATTTATTAACAACTGTAAGCAAAATTGCTTTTGCCGGGCATTCAGGCACATTAGAAAATCTGGAATCAACAACCACTTTTATTTCCCCTGATTCAGTCAATTCCATTTTTCAGGATACTTTTGAAACTGGAAATCTATCAGTATGGAAACAAACAGAAGATTGGGAAGTTTCTGGAGTTGAAAAAATTTCTGGCGCATTTTCATTAAAACATTTGGCAAAAGCAAGCAGTGGAAGCAGTTCAATATTTCACGGAATTGTTGCTGATTGGAATATTTTCGACATTGAATGGTCGTTTAAACTCCGAAATGGAAACTGGGACCCTTCATCATCCAACCGGTTTTGGTTTTACCTGAGTGCAGATACTACCAGGACTGACCTTATCAACGGATGGGCAGTGGGTGTAAATCTGAAAGGAACCAGTGATTTGCTCGAACTTTGGCGAATCAGAAATGGGAAAACTGACAGCCTGATTATTCAAACTGACTTCGACTGGAATACCTCAACATTGGCAACTATCAATGTTAAACGAACTGTTAGAGGAAGCTGGATGCTTGACTACCAGAAATTTGAGGAGAAGAAAAGTAAAATATTCTTCGGAAATGATCCGACGATTTCAGCCTTCAAAAACATCGGACTTTTTTTTAATTACACCGCAACCCGCGCCGGACAATTGTGGATTGACGACATCGTGGTCAATCATCTTGAAGCCGAACTTTTTGTTCAGAAATTAACTTTGGTCAATGCGCACACCATTGCTTTGACATTCAATACCGCAATTGATCCGGCTTCGATTTACTCCGGAAATTTTAAGTTGATGGACGAAAACAACCAGGATATTATAATTACACAGGCAATCCCAACCAAAGGCTCCGAGAATTCGATTGAAGTGAGTTTTGGGAAAGCCGATGGAATTGAACTTAGTTTATCTGTTTCCGGAATTCTGGATCGCTCCGGAAAAATAATGAAGCCGGATATTCTTTCGTTTTCATATTCTTTTCCTCCTGAAGCAGGAACCATCCTGATCAACGAAGTGCTGTTTAATCCGTTTTCCGGAGGAGTTGATTTTGTGGAGTTGGTCAATGTTTCAGAAACTACCATTCCGCTTCTCCGGCTGAAACTTGCCACCCGAAACGATACACTGGCTCTGAAACAAATCTATCCGGTCAGCACAGAAAAAAGGTACCTGAAACCAGGGCAATACCTGACTTGCACCAAAGATCCGGCAATTATTGCAGCGCAATATTTCTCGCACGATCCTGAAAGTTTTTGTGAGATGAAGTCTTTCCCAACTTTCTCGGATGATGTCGGAACGGTGGTTTTACTAAACGATTCGCTTGAAGTTTTGGATGAATTCAGCTACTCGTACAAAATGCACTCGCCTTTTCTGGCCGACGAAGAAGGCGTTTCGCTTGAACGCATTTCGCTGGAAATGCCAACTGCCGACCGCAACAACTGGTCATCAGCCGCGGCATCGGTTGGGTTTGCCAGTCCCGGATTGCCCAATTCACAAACCGGAAGCGAAACTGAAATTCAGGATGAAATTTCGCCAGAGCCAAAAGCATTTTCACCCAACGGAGATGGTTACAACGATCAGCTTTCCATTAACTACGCTTTCAGCAAACCCGGCTATATCGCCAATGTCCGCATTTTTGATATTGCGGGACGGCAAGTGAAATTTTTGGTTAAAAATCAATCGCTGGCACAAGAGGGAAGCTGGTTGTGGAATGGAGAGAGTGATAATGGACAACGCTTGAATATCGGTGTTTACATTATTCTGGTGGAAGTTTTTGATCAGGATGGAAATAATAAAGCATTTAAGAAAACATGCACAATTACCGACTGGCTTGAATGATGACCAGCAATTACTTTCTTCTGTCAAGTCGCATTCGGGTCATTCGTTCTCGCATTCCTCCATTTTTCAGGAAATCTTCACTGAGTGATTGTATTAATTTTCCACTGAAAGCACCATTTACTGAACGCCAAACTGTAATAAAACATAAAAACTAAATACCAATTTCCCAAAACTATAATCTATGCAAATGAATCCAATCCTTTTCAAATTAGCATGGCGCGAAACCGTCCGGTCGGCCTACTGGGGCAAAAGCCTGGCAACCAACATCGGACTGGGTTTTCT
>DAITNH010000163.1:4224-11781 GCA_036834745.1 Prolixibacteraceae bacterium | reverse complement strand
TTTTTGCCGGACTTTTCTTTTTCCTTATTTATATCAGCAAGGCACACTCTTATTTGTCTGACGAACCGGAAACATGCGTCAACTGCCACATCATGGCGCCCCAGTACGCAACATGGTCACATGGTTCACACCGCGAATATGCCAATTGCAACGATTGCCACGTACCCCACAACAATGTATTCAATAAATATTTTTTCAAGGCCAAAGACGGGATGCGCCATGCATCCATGTTTGCACTGCGCCTCGAACCGCAGGTGATTTTCATTCACGAAGCCGGGCAGGAAGTAGTTCATCAAAACTGCATCCGTTGCCATTCAAAGTTGCTGCTCAATCCGAAGCTGGTTTCATCAGTAGAAAATCAGAAGGTTCATGCAACCGACAGGCTTTGCTGGGAATGTCACCGTGAAGTTCCGCATGGCAGGGTAAATAGCTTAAGCAGCACACCAAACGCAAGAGTTCCGTTGCCCGAAAGTCCTGTTCCTGCATGGCTCAAAGAGTATCTTTCAGAATAATTATAAATAAAATATACACACATGAAACCTGTATCACACCTTATTGAGAATCGTCCATGGATGGCATGGCTTATCTTTTTTGTTACCATTGTCGTCGTTTTTTTAGTCGGATTGCTGGCCTCTTCGGTCATTGAACGGAGGGCTGAAGCCGTTTTTGTGAATGTTCCAAAAACAGAGATCTCCCAATTTGAACCCAGAAATGCGGTTTGGGGCGAAAACTATCCGCGTGAATTTCAATCGTATTATCAAACTGCCGACACCACTTTTGCCAGCAAATACGATGGAAGCCGTATGATTGACATGCTTGAAGTTGATCCAAGAATGGTGGTTCTGTGGGCTGGATACGCGTTTTCAAAGGATTACAGTCAGGGCCGGGGTCATTTCTATGCCGTCGAGGATATCCGGAATACCCTACGTACGGGAGCTCCGACCAACGATACGGATGGACCTCAGCCATCAACCTGCTGGACTTGCAAAAGCCCGGATGTTCCGCGTCTGATGAACGAAAAAGGTGTCGAAGAATTTTATAAAGGAAAATGGTCGGGACTGGGAGCCGAGGTGGTCAACCCGATTGGCTGTGCCGATTGTCACGATTCTAAAACAATGAACCTGCATATTTCACGTCCGGGATTAATTGAAGCTTTTGCACGACAGGGAAAAGACATCACAAAAGCTTCGCACCAGGAAATGCGGACGCTGGTTTGTGCACAATGCCATGTGGAATATTATTTCGACAAACACAAAGTTGAAGGCGCCAATTACCTGACTTTTCCATGGGATAAGGGAATGAGTGCCGAATCGATCGAACAATACTACGACGAAATTGAATTTTCAGACTGGACACATTCCCTGAGCAAAGCGCCAATGCTGAAAGCCCAGCATCCGGAATATGAAACGCATTCGATGGGAATTCATGCTGAGCGTGGAGTTTCGTGCGCCGATTGCCACATGCCATACAAAAGCGAAGGTGGCCAGAAATTTACTGATCATCACATTCAGTCGCCGCTCAATAACGTAGCTAATTCATGCCAGGTTTGTCACCGCGAAGAAACAGCAAAACTGATCCAGAACGTGTACGACCGTCAGGATAAAGTAATTGAAAACCGCGACAAGCTTGAAATAATGCTTGTTCACGCTCATGTTGAAGCCAGGAAAGCATGGGATTTGGGAGCTACCGAAGCCCAGATGAAAGAGATTCTTCAGGGTATTCGCCATGCACAGTGGCGTTGGGATTTTGCTGCGGCAAGTCATGGAGCTTCGTTCCACGCGCCTTTGGAAACCAGTCGCATCATTTCGACCGGCCTCAATATTGCCGGAGAAACACGCATCAAACTTTCACGACTGCTGGCTACGCTTGGGTTCAATCAGGAAGTTCCCTATCCGGATATTGACACCAAAGCCAAAGCGCAGGAATTTATTGGTTTGGATATTAAAAAGCTGAAGGAAGAGAAGCAAACCTTCAAGCAAA
This sequence comes from Prolixibacteraceae bacterium, assembly GCA_036834745.1. Taxonomy (GTDB): domain Bacteria; phylum Bacteroidota; class Bacteroidia; order Bacteroidales; family Prolixibacteraceae; genus Aquipluma. The sequence goes on along the minus strand of DAITNH010000163.1, from coordinate 9,801 downwards.
ACGTGCTGCCAAAATGGATTGAAGCAGCCGAAAAACGCGAAGCCGGTTATAGCCAAAAAGTTGAACTGTAATTGATGAATTGATGAAAAAATCATTCTATATCGCAATATTCTGCCTTTTTATGGGCAGCCAAGTCAAAGCTCAGTTCAGCCTTTCCGGCGAATTCAGGCCACGCACCGAATACAGCCACGGCTATTCAACGCTCGCTGTTGAAGATCAGAAAGCATCGTTGTTCACTTCGCAGCGAACTCGGCTGAACTTCGATTACAAAATGGATTTGCTCAAGGTCGGTCTGGTATTGCAGGATGTCCGCGTGTGGGGAAACCAGCCTCAACAAGTCTCGAATCAGGATTTTGCAACCTCAGTACATCAGGCATGGGCCGAAATAAATTTCACTCCTGAAATCAGCCTGAAGGCCGGGCGACAAGAATTGGCTTATGACGATCAGCGTATTTTTGGCAATGTTGCCTGGGCTCAGCAAGCCCGGTCGCACGATGTTGCCCTGTTTAAATACACAAAAAAAGTAAATGTTCATTTGGGAATCGCCCACCACGAAAACACCAACCGGAAAGACAATATTTACGATGGCCCCGATGCTTACAAGGATTTGCAGTTTTTGTGGATCAACCAGAAAATGGCCAAATTGAGCTGGAGTTTGTTGTTTCTGAACAACGGGAGACCGGTGACAGAGGGAACTGAACAAACATCCAAATACAGCCAGACTTTCGGTACGCACCTCGAATTTCCGATGGACAAACTGGCTTTCTCGGGCAATTTGTATTTTCAGACCGGAGAAGATGGCGCACGCAAATCGCTGAATGCATACAATTTGATGGCTGAAGCAACGTACAAATCATCTGAAAAAACGCAATGGCAACTTGGTTACGAAATACTTTCGGGCACTGATTATGACATTGAAGAAAAGAATGCATCATTTACCCCGCTTTACGGAACCAACCACAAATTCAACGGGTTTATGGATTATTTCTATGTAGGCAATCACCTCAGCAGTGTTGGATTGGCCGATGCATACGCCAAATTAGTAACCAGTAAAAACAAAACGGCCTTCAACGCCGATCTTCATTTCTTTGCCAGTACAGCAAAAATTTCGGAAACTGCCGGCAATTATCTGGGAACCGAAATTGATTTGAGTTTGACACAAACAATCAATCCGGCAGCAAAAATCACTTTTGGTTATTCACAAATGTTTGGAAGCGAAAGTCTGGAAATTCTGAAAGGCGGTTCAAAAGGAACCACCAACAATTGGGCGTACATCATGATTGCCGTTACCCCGAAGTTTATTCCGTAAAATAAATTGCTACCTACTTCTGCTGGGTAGTTTTCAGGTATTTTTGAATGGCGGTGTCGAGCAGGTTTTCTTTGGTGAGAATCAGCTCAACAAATTCGCGGAAAGCTCCATCTCCGCCTTTTTTTGTCAGTCTTATTTTGGCATACTTCTCCATGTAGCTGGGTGCATTTGCCGGAACAGCGCTAAATCCAACGGCTTTCAGCAACATGGCATCATTTAAATCGTCGCCAATGTAGGCCACTTCCTGAAGTGAGATTTGCAGTTCGGCACACAGTTTTTCGGCAGTTTCAAGTTTGTTTTTTACCCCGATAAACAAGTGATTGATCTTCAGTTTTTCGGCACGCCGCCAAACGATTTTGGTATTTTCGCCGGTGATGATTCCAAGCGGAATATCGAGCAATTGCAGAAAAACAACTCCTGCACTGTCAGTTGTATTGAATTTTTTCAATTCGTTTCCAGTTTGGTCGTAGTACATTCCACCATCTGTCCAAACCCCGTCAATATCAGTTAATACCAATTTTATCTTCATTTTTCAATCATTTCAGAATAAATAATTTCGTTGGCCGGAATCTCAACGAGTGTTTTTTTACCGACTATTTTATCTTTTTCAACCCATTTATAACCGTCTCCGGGGCTGAGCAGGTGCAAATCGCTTTCAGTAATTATTTCACCGGCTGCAATTGTACGCAAGGTAGCGATGGAACGTTCGAGTTTTATGCGCGTTGCCTCCACTTTGTCACTGATAAAAATTCCATAATTGCCAATGGCATATTCGGTATTGCGAATGTCGCGCACCATGCGCCAGATTCCTTCCGGTTCGAGCGATCCGCGATGATCGGTGCCTTTCATGTTGCGGTCGAGCGTGATGTGTTTTTCGATGATTTCAGCGCCCATTCCAACTGCAACAGCAGGCATCAAAATCCCAATGGAATGATCGGAATAGCCAATCGTATATTGGGGATATTCTTCCTTCAAATATTTAATGGTCAACAAATTGATATTCTGATATTCGGAAGGATACTGCGATAAACAGTGCAGAATGCTGATGTTTGAATGGTATTTTGTGATAATTTTGAGTGCATCGTCCAACTCCTTTTTGCCGGTCATGCCTGTTGAAAGGATGATCGGAATTTTGGTTTCGGCCATCGCTTCCAGTAACGGAAGGTTAGTCACATCGCGCGAAGCAACTTTCAACCGGTCGGGCGTAAAAAGACGCAACATCGACAAACAACCTTTTGCACAAAGGGTTTCAACAAATTCGAGCCCTTTTGATTTGGCATAACTGAACACTTCAAAATGCTGTTCGTCATTCAGTTCCAGAAAAGCGCGGTGCTCGCCGTAGGTTTTTCCGAAGGAATTGAGATTCTCGTAAGGACGGTGCATTTCGGATGCCGAAAGTTCCTCCTTCAAATCACGCCGGGTCATTTTCACCGCATCCATCGGGCGTAATGCCTGGCCAAACAGCTTGTCAATCACGGGTTCGGTAACTACATCGATCAGCTTTTTGGCAATTTCAACTTCACCATTGTGGTTCTGTCCGATTTCGCCAATGATATAGGTTGAATTTGCCATCTCAAGTATTTACTATTGTTTTATTTACGATTTACGATTTGGTGTTTTGCAAACACTGCGACTTCCACGGTAATGGTGCGTCTTATTTTTGATTTTTTTCAATCTCCCTTTTCATCGCTTCCAGCGCTTCCGGATGGCTGTCGAGCCATTTGATTATTTCACGAATGGCAAAATTAGGGTTTTCCTTGCTGATTGCAGCAAATATTTTTTGTTGAATTTCGAAATCTTCCGGAGTATCCAGTGTCATGCGGATATCGGTGCGCATAAAAACGATGGGATCAGCCGGAATGAACCGGACATTGAACAGCGTTGGATTAGCGTAAATGAAATTGGTAACATGCTCGCGGTACAATTTTTCGGAGGTCAATCGCTGAGCTTTTTCGAGTGCATCGAAACTTACGGCTTCGGCCCAAAACCCAAAGTGAGTGAGAATGGAAGGTTTATCGCCCGCCAGTTGAAAACCAAGATAATCTGCATCCGACTGGCTGAATTCGTTGATTAATAGTTTCAATCCGGCCAAATCGAGAAACGGATTATCGGCACAAACCCGTATGATCTTGCTGAATCCAAGCTGTTGAGCTGCCTGAATAAAACGGTCGAGCACATCGTTTTCCGAACCTCTGAAAACCGGAACCTGATGTTTTTCGGCAAGGGTGCAAATCCGGTTATCCATTGGGTTTACGGTAGTAGCCAGCACTACCGGAACTCCGGTTTTCTTAGTTTTTTCGAGCAATAAATCCAAAATAGTCTGCTCCTGAAAAAACGGCTGGATTACTTTCTCCGGCATTCGGGTGGAGCCGGTTCGTGCTTGTATGATGATTCCTAATTCAGGCATGATTAATTTTTGATTCGAATGAGGACAAAAATACGGAAATATTAGCTTGTGCAACATTACCCCGGGCCAACTGTCAAACCAACATTTTAAGCCGAAGTTGCGAAATTGAAATCCTTCTTGCCTCGTTGGAACAATTTTAGTTGTAACTTGCAAAAACATCAGTCAAAACATATTATTACTGCACATGGATAAGATTAAAATTTCGACCGCTCAGTTTGAGAACAAAAGTGGTGACAAAGCCTACAACCTGGATGTTATTGAAAAGCTTTCCCAAAAGGCGTCCGGTGAAGGTTCGCAAGTGATTGCTTTTCATGAATGCTCTGTTACCGGCTATACTTTTGCACGGCACCTTTCGAAAAAACAGATGCTCGATTTGGCCGAATTTATTCCTGAAGGAGAGAGCATTATGAGACTTAGGCAAATAGCAAAAGACAATGATATAGTTTTGCTGGCAGGGCTTTTCGAGAAAGATGAAAATGATAATTTATTCAAAGCGTACGTTTGTGTCGATAAAAACGGGTTGGTGGCAAAATTCAGGAAACTGCACCCTTTCATTAATCCGCATTTAACTGCAGGCGATAGCTATTGCGTTTTTAATCTTTTAGGATGGAAGTGTGGTATTTTAATATGTTATGACAATAACATTGTCGAAAATGTCAGGGCGACCAAATTGCTTGGAGCTGATATTATTTTTATGCCTCATGTTACCATGTGTACACCATCCACCAGACCCGGTGCGGGTTTTGTTGATCCAAAATTATGGGTGAACCGCGAAATCGACCCTACCTCACTTCGACTGGAGTTTGATGGAATGAAAGGACGAAGATGGTTGATGAAATGGTTGCCGGCAAGGGCTTATGATAATGCAATTTATGCCATCTTTTCTAATCCAATCGGCATGGACGATGACCAGTTAAAAAATGGCTGTTCAATGATTATCGATCCTTTTGGTGATGTAATTGCCGAATGCCGTTCATTCGACAACAGTTTTGTTACTGCAACGATTACTCCAGAGAAACTTATACAGGCGGGTGGAACACGATATATTCAGGCAAGAAGACCTGAATTATACAGAGAAATTATTGGTCAGCAACATCAGTCTGAACAGAAAGTAGTTTGGCTCGACCCGGACAAAAACCTTTAGGAACTAACGAATTCTGATGTATTTCAATAGTTTATCTGCAATCTTGGTCAGATCGTCCGAAATATTGAACAGATAGCTCAACCCGATAAACACGACGCTGATGGCCGAACAGCGAATGAACAAGTCGATAATATAATGTTCGAATACCGGGATAATTTTACCGATTGCAAAAGCCAGAACTCCGATTGCCAGACATTTCAGATGAGTTAGTTTATAGGGAAACAGTTTCATGTTCCAGTTGAGGTAGAAAACACGCAGGGCCGATGCAAGCGCCATTGAGAACAAAGAGGCAAGTGCAGCGCCATTCATTCCCCAAAGCGGAATTAAAATCAGGTAAAAAATAACCACCAAAACTACCAGCACACCTTGCGAGTAGGTCTGAATTTTGTATTTGTGCGAAGTGCTCATAATCTGAACACTTACCCCGGTTGAGGCGACAATCAGGTTGGACAACGAAATCAGGATAATTACCCATTCGCCACCGCTGTATTCAGGAGGCAAAATTTTGAAAATATTGTGAAGGTTGGTAACCATCAGAATAAACAGCAGCAACCCGGCAAAGAGTTGGTTAATGCTGCTTTTATAATAAATATCGTCGATGGTTTCCATGTCGTTGTCTTTCCACGCATCGGCAATAATGGTCGATGAAATTTTCCCAAGTGCCCGGTTGGGAATCAGGATAATGGAACCAAAGAAAAAGCTGATGGAATAAACTCC
>DAITNH010000163.1:0-4124 GCA_036834745.1 Prolixibacteraceae bacterium | reverse complement strand
CCCGGTTGGGAATCAGGATAATGGAACCAAAGAAAAAGCTGATGGAATAAACTCCGGTCATCGAAAGATTGTAATATTCGTTCAGCAGAATTTTATCGATGCTGGTGAGGGCAACGGAACTCAGACCACCGATAATTCCGTACAAAGCAAGGCTGATCATTTCCTTCCGGAGTGGCGGCTGAATAAATTGAAGGTTGGGTTTAAGGTTGAACTGCTTACGGTAAACAAGCAAGCCAGCCAGATAAACTGCCGGAAAACTAAGAATGACCACGTAGCCAAAAACGTACTGAGAGAAGTCGATCAAGTGAAAGTAATAGGCAATCAGTAAAAAAAGGTTTCCTATTCGGTAAAGCAAATCGCTTAAAAATGTGCCGGTGGTGGCATCGAAAAGCATTTTGTTGTAAGTATCCAGAATCAGAAAAAACATCCGGAAGAAAATGAGCGGAACAAGGTACCAGATGTACTGCACCAGAAGGGGCGATTTTTCAATATTGCTTTCAACAATGCCCGGTTTCAGAATAAAAAAACTGATAAGCGCGATGGCAAAACCAACCATACCGACCACTACCGCAAGAAAAACAAAGCCATTGTTATTTTTATCCTTGTCTCTGAAATAAGAAAATAACCGCGCTGTAACGTTGGTAAATCCGAGTGTCGAAAACTGGGCAAAAAGTGCAGAAACCGCTACCAGCACACTAATGAGGCCGATTTGATCCTGCGACATTAGCTTGGGCATAATCAGTGCCGTGGTAAAAAACCCAACTACAACGCCCAGGTACGAGTAGGCCGATCCCCTGATTGTTTGCCTTTTAATTACGCCCATTTATTTTAGTAATTGACTTAAAAAGGTTTATTTTTGCTTCGCACGAAAATACGAATTAATAATATACTCCTGAAAATAATATGGATACAAAAAACCTTCTTCGCAAATCAGGGCCGGTTATCCTGGCCGTTGTTCTGTTTCTGGTGATCAGCGTAATTTATTTTTCACCTGTTTTGGAAGGAAAAAAGCTGCAAAGCTCTGATGGAACACAGTTTAAGGGAATGGCCAAAGAAATTGTGGATTACCGCGAGGCCACCGGAAAAGAAGCGCTTTGGTCGAACAACATGTTCTCCGGAATGCCGGCTTACCTTACTTCAACCTTGTATCCGGGCGAATTGTTTGCAAAAGTACAGCGAGCTATCACTGCCATTTCGCAACCGGTAATGATCCTCACCTTCAGTTTTTTGTTTTTCTTCATACTTTGCCTTTTGCTCGATATTGGTGTCTGGACAGCTTTTGCGGCCAGTCTGGCCTATGGTTTTATGACGTTCACCTTTGTGGTGATGGTGACCGGACATTTGACCAAAGCACACGCCTTAACTTATATGTCGCTCATTGTAGCCGGAATTTTATTCGCTTTCAGGAAAAATAAAATTGGCGGAAGCCTGATTGCCGCGCTCGGCCTGACCTGGATGTTAAGTGCCAACCACCTGCAAATGACTTATTATGTGGCCATTCTGGTGCTGATTCTCGGAATTACTTACCTGATTTTCGCCATCAAAGAAAAAACCTTGCCCGATTTTGCCAAAACGGCTTTTCTGTTAATTATTGCAGCAATTATTGCAGTAGGCGCCAACTATTCGCGCCTTTCAACGACTTACGAATACGGCAAATATTCGATGCGCAGCCAGTCGGAATTGAGTCTGAACGATGAGAACAAAACCAGCGGACTCGATCAGAATTACATCCTTGATTACAGCTACGATTTGGGTGAAGCTTTGACCGCTTTCATTCCGCGTTTCAAAGGCGGTGGCATGAGCGAATCGTTGAGCGCAAGTTCAGAAACTTACAAATTCCTGGCCGAATCGCAGGGCGCAGGTCCCGCAAAAAAAGCGGTTGAAGGCGGGATGCCGATGTATTGGGGAAGTCAGCCCATTTCGGGAGCGCCCTTCTATTTCGGTGCAGTATTGTGCTTCTTATTTGTGCTTGGTTTATTTGTGGTGAAAGGCAAAGACAAATGGTGGCTTTTCGCGGTATTCGTCTTCTCGCTGCTTTTATCGCTGGGCAAAAACTTCTCGATATTGACCAATCTTATGCTCGATTACTTCCCCGGATACAACAAATTCAGGGATGTAAAAAATATCATTGTGATTCAGCAATTTTCAATGGCTTTGCTCGGAGTACTTGCCATTAAAGAAGTTTATCAACGCAAAATAAGCGATGCCGAATTTATGAAAGGGCTGAAATATTCCTTTGGGATAACCGGAGGTCTTGCCCTTATTTTTGCTGTTTTGCCAGGCATGGCTGGTAGTTTCTCCGGAAGTTCAGATGCTCAGTACTTGCAGGCAGGATATCCTCAACAGTTTATTGACGCTTTGATGGCCGACCGCGAAAGTGCCTTGCGCACAGATGCTTTCCGTACTTTCATTTTTGTAGCATTGGCTGCTGCCGGTTTGTGGGCATACTGGAACAAAAAAATTAAGGCCCAATATGCCATTGTTTTATGGGTTGCATTAATCATGATCGATATGTGGCCGGTAAACAAAAAATATTTCAACAACGGACATTTCACATCTAAAAAGGAAGTGGCTGTTCCTTTCAAGGAAGCTACAGTTGACAAAGAAATAAAGAAAGACAAGGATTTGTATTACCGGGTGCTGAACCTGCAAAATCCGTTCAACGATGCACGAACTTCTTATTTTCATAAGTCACTGGGCGGTTATCACGGGGCCAAGATGAAACGCTATAATGAATTGATTTCATACGGTATCACTCCTGAAATGCAAACCCTGATTGCCGGATTCAAACAACCTGAGCTGATTGATTCGGTGATGAACACTTTGCCTGTAATAAACATGCTGAATACCAGATATTATATTTATGACCCGAACAGTCCGCCGCTGGCAAATACGCACGCGCTGGGCAATGCATGGTTTGTGAAAGAAGTAAAAATGGTTGACAATGCCGATCAGGAAGTGACTTCGTTAAAAAGCTTCGACCCGAAATCGACAGCTATTGTGAATAAAAGCTTCGAAAATGAATTGGGCGGCTTCAAAACTGCTTCCGGTGAAGGAGAAATTAAACTTACTGAATACAAACCCAATTACCTGAAATACGAAGCAAACGTTACCGTTAACGAACAATTGGCTGTTTTCTCAGAGATTTATTATCCAAAAGGATGGAAAAGCTTGATTGACGGAAAAGAAACAGACCATTTTCAGGTAAATTTCGTTTTACGTGCAATGGTTATTCCGGCAGGCAAACATCAGATCGAGTTCAAGTTTGAACCGCAATCCTATTTCGTTGGAAATAAAGTTTCGCTGGCAAGTTCAATCTTGTTACTTTTGGCAATCGCCGGTTACCTGATTTATGTTTCCAAATTAAAAAATAAAAATAATGGCAGTCAAAGTACAGCCTCAAAAGCTTAAAAAACGAATTACGAGATCATACCTGACCTCAACCATCAGCATATCAATGGTTCTGTTCCTGATTGGCATATTGGGACTGGTGCTGTTAAACGCAGAACGGCTTGCCAAATATGTACGCGAAAACATTGGTTTTACCTTGGTTTTAAACGAAGCTGTTCAGGAGTCGGAAATAGACGGTTTGATGAAAACATTGTCAGCCACCGATTTTGTAAAATCGGTTGAATACATCGACAAGGAAACAGCTGCCGAAAGGCTGAAAGTTGAACTGGGCGAAGATTTTATGGGATTCCTCGGATACAACCCATTGCTGTCGTCGATTGATGTGAAATTGCTTGCCGATTATGCCACCCCTGAAAAGCTGGTTGTTCTGGAAAAGAAATTTATGGAATATCCGCAGGTGAAGGAAGTTTTGTTTCAACGCGACATGGTGAATATTATCAACGAGAATGTGAAGAAAATTGGGATAATTCTGGTCTTTTTCTCCGGATTACTGTTGTTTATTTTCTCAGCGCTTATCAACAATACCATCCGGATTTCAATTTATTCGCAGCGGTTTATTATCAATACCATGTTGCTGGTTGGCGCCACCAACAGGTTTATCAGGAATCCGTTTGTAAAAAGAAGTGTTATATACGGAATCGCAGGGGCATTGGCGGCAAATATCCTTTTATTTATCCTGATGTTTATTTATGCGCAAGAGTTGAAAGGCATCG
>DAITNH010000162.1:0-11823 GCA_036834745.1 Prolixibacteraceae bacterium | reverse complement strand
TACTACAAATATCAACGGTGCTCTGCACCTGAAAATGCTTGCTTCATTTTACCCACACCAAACGTTATAGAGCCATTTAAACAGTCACTCACGAAGGAGGTAATACATGTAAAATTATATTTCCCGCATCTCCTTACAGGGCACAAAAAAAAGGGCCCTGTTACAGGCCCTTTTTTCATTCATTCGTTTTAGTTGGTTATTTCTTCACAATTTTTTGGATATTGATGAATTTATCACCGTTAGAGATTACAAATACATAAATACCTGCTGGTTGTGCAGACAGAGAAACATATTCAGTTGAGTTGTCAACAATTACATCGCGCAAAGTAATACCAGCAGCATTTATTACACGTACCCGGTTTCCTTTTGTAAGGCCCTGAACGATTACCCGTCCGTCAGTTGGGTTTGGATACATTTTAATGGTTTCGGCAGTTACATCAATTGCTTTGGTAATCATTGAGATGTTATAAGTTGCAGTTGTTAATCCATCAGCGGCAGTTACCAACAATTTATCACCTTTGTTAAACTTAGCAGATGTATTAGCATTTCCGTTTTTATCAATGACTGATAAGGTAGCTCCATACGATGGATATAACTTATTGAAGAATTCGCTTATTGTAAGAGTTTCAGGACCTGTAATCGTGAATGAAACCTGATTAACCAGGTAATCATCAGAAATTACATAAGCCAGATAACGATTTACATTGAAGTTAAGCATCGAGAAATAGTATGCTTTGGTTGTTTTACCATCGGCAGAAGTTACAATCAACTTATCATCCTTGTAAACATCGCCCTGTTCGCGAACAAAACCAGCTTTGTCAAATACAACTACGGTAGCTCCCGGAGCAGGGGTAACATTTAAAACTAAGGATGATACAGAAGTACCGCCCGGAACAAACTGAATCAATGAAGCAAACTGGTCAACGCTGTAAATATCAGAGGTTACATAGGCATCACTCGGATTTGAAGTTGGTTGCAACTGATACAGAATCTTTGTTGTTCCGTTTTCTGCAATTACTTCGAAATAGACTTTGTCGGTGGCAATAACACTAACATAAGCCGTATCATAATTCAACTTAGACAATGTCATGTAAGCATCATTCTCATCAACCAGGGTCATTGTGGCTCCTGATGGCACAACCACTGCGGCCACGATGTTTTTCAACAAAGTTCCCTGTTTAAAACCACCAACGGTACCGGTTGTTCCTGTTACTTCAATGGTATAAGTCGGAGAAGTCAAGGTTGCATTGGCGCTCAAACCTGTAGCCGTTACTTCAAGGATGTATTTTGAAGTATTGGTACTGTCAGCAGAAAGAACTGTAAGAACATCGCCATTTTTGATTGCTGCAGCTTCAGCCAATTCCACTCCACCTGATTCAACTTTCAGCGACTGCAATTCATTGGCTTTAAGGATGTTTTGATAGAATTCAGTTACAGTTGTTCCGGTTTTTAAACCCTTGATGCTTTCGTTCATACCGTATCCGGCACTAACCTTATAAACCATTGAAGAAACAGTTGATTTGTAGATAGTTACTTCGTCCATTACATGCGAACCAAGACCATCAGAAATAGCGGTAATCTGTGCTGGCCATCCATAGTTTAATTTCTGGAAATAAGCCCAGTCTCTGTAGTACCATTCCGAATCATCTTTATTGGTTCCATAAGTTGCTTTTGCAATGGCCCTTTCGGGTCCGGCTGGTTTATAGATACCTGGTTTACGATAGTAACCGGTAATAGCGTCGTGATTTCTGCCTGCAATTGCGAATGCTGAACCATCGTTGTTGTTACCCAACATTTCGAGTAATTCGAAGTCATTACGGTCGGTAGCTGCTTTTAAGCCGTTTACTACTGAATCGTTCAGGATTTTGTACATGAAGATGTTACCACCCCAATTACCTTGCCATTGGTTAAGAATGTTGTTACCTCCAACGTTTACATTCCATGGGTTTGCGCGGAATTCAATATCCACTTCATTCAAATATTTATCCATGTGGCCATTGGCGGTGTTGCGGAAACTAGCCATGTTAGCCATTACAAAAACATCACCCGGCCCGATAACGGCGTTTGTAGCCAGATCGGGTACCAAGATACGTGGTGTAACGGACCACTGTGATTCATCTACCCATTTTTTACCGGGTACGTATTTCAGATAGGCATTTCCATATTCAGTCGGGGAGTTGTTCCAGCTCCAGCTTCCGACTTCAGGACCCCAGGCAAATACAAACATATAATGACTCATATCAAGATATTCGGTACCAGGGTTAACAATTTCAAGGAAGTCGTTTGCCCAGTCGTCTTTGTAAGTCCACTGTGAAATGAAAGGTTCACCTTGCCATGGTTGTACGTTTTCAACATCTTTTTCTTTTTCGAACCTTACAGTATAAACACGGGTAGTTGAATCATCTTCGGCCACGGAGGTAAAGGTAGCAGTGCGCGATTCCGGAGTTCCGGTGAACGAAGTGGCACGTTTTACCGTAACTTTTGAATCTAACCATTGCTTGTGATAAATTAAGGCAGGAATACCTTCGATTTCGGCAGGAATCCTGATTACATAATTAAGGTTTGATGGAGAGAATCCCGGTATGGTGTCGCCTTTCCATCCATAGGCTTTTTCTGCGATATCGCCCCTGAACCAACTTGGCATATCAGGCCATGTAATCGCACTGATGTAAGCATCAGCACTTGGACGGAATGGGAATAATTTAACAAAATAATCTTTCGCTTTTCCGCTTTCGGAAGTTACGCGAAGAATGTCGCCTGTCAGAAGGTCAGGACGTTCAACACCACTTTTTGGAATTACTTTCCAGGTAGCTTTTGGAGCTTTTTCGAGGTATTTGTACATGGTGTCGATACGGGTTGCGTAGTTCAAACCGCGAATGGTATCCATTCCCGGCACCTTATCAGTTGCTTCAAGACCCTGGCGACCCCATCCGGCATTGTAAGCCTGCATCCAGTTAGGATCATACCTCATGTTGGTGTAGTCAAAACCGTTTTTAGGAATTACGATGTTGTCATCGGCAGTCGGAGGGAATACATCAATGCCAAATTTCACAATCTGTGGATTGGCTCCGGCTAAATAAAGAATAAGGGTATCGCCGGGAGTTGCAGAGATGGTACCAGAGTCGGCTTGCGAATAGCCCGATAATTTATATTGCCATGCAAGGGCTTTCCTTTTCTCGAATTGGAACATGAGAGAGTCGTTGTCGCGAACACCCCAGGGCACAGTTATTTTCCGGGCAGCCAAATCAACCTGCACTTTAGGATTTTTTGGTTTCAGGAGGTTTGCATCCAATAGAATATCAGCATGGTTACCGGCTGTCCAGTAAACGGCTTTCCATGCTTCTTCTCCTCTCTGGTTTGGAACAGGGAACCATTCAGAGTCGGTTAAGTCGATACCTTTTGCTTGTGTAAACTGCACGGTAGCGGCAGCTAAGTTTGCATCGTGGCTGGAAAAAACACCTTCTCCACTGATACCCTGTTTAACAGAGAATTTACGGACCAATGTAGAATTGTTTGTAGCCCTTGTTACACCGGCAACATCGTATCCGCGGTCGTCGGTTGATACATTAGTTCCATTCGCGCTGTCGAAGTTACCATTGAACTGGTCGATGATCATGGAATCTTTTTCACCTTCAGTATTGATAAAATGGTGACGAAGGGCAACTGCGCAGTATCCGTGCCACATTTCAATGAATTGCCAGTGAGGGGTTACACTGTCAAAAGGCGCTACTCCGTTGGGTTCCTTAACATGTAAAATGAGGTCGGCAACCGTAAACACCTGAATCTTGGTAGATCTTTGTGAATAATGGAGCGGGTCTTTCAACCACATTTCTTCCGCAAAGTCTGAAGCTCCATGAATGAGAAACGATTTTCCGGGAGCAAGGTACCTTTTTGCCAACATTTTGGCGTTATTCGGGTACATGTCGGGCTGGTGCAACCTGAAATGGTCGTTTTCGGACGGGGAAAAGTTTTGAGCCACTCCGTCAACTACAGCTGGCCAGGGTACAATCTTCATAATCTCGAAATCTTTCAAATCGACGGTTTCATTGCCAACATTGGTCACCTCAATGTAGTTATGAACTGTTCCGTTGATACGTGCCTCAGTGATGAGCAACTTGTTGTATGGTTTTGTTGTTTGCGCTTTAAGCAAAACACCACAACTAACAACAAACAGAAATAAAAGTAAAAGTTTTAATTTCATAATGTTCGATTTTAAATTATTGGTTATTCTCAAAAGTAAGTATTAAAAGATTTAGAAGTTAGGGATAGATAAGCCGAATAATGTAACGAATCTTTCAAAGATGAAAGAAATCGACCATAAATGGTTATTTTTCTTGCTCATTTTTCATCATTTTTTGAGTGTTCCTGTCATTTTTTAGTTTTTTTCTATTGTCGTCGTATTAAATAATTTTGTATATATTTGTTATATAACATGTTACAATAATAGTATATTCTTTTTTCTGGAAATATTAATCCCGAAAGCTAAAAAATGAAATTTTTTGGTCATTTTTCGGCGTCGAATTGTATGTAAAAATGATGCGGTGGAGGATATTATATTATTTTTATACCTTGAACGCCTTAATTTAATGACTTGTTTTCGTTTTTGACTGGCTATGATAAAAAACATATTAATTGTTTCACTTCTGCTTTTTTCGTTCAGCACGAACCGCCGGGGTATCGATTTTAGGTACCTCCGAACCAGCGAAGGCTTATATAATGGTGAAATTAACGATATTGCCCAGGACCATTCGGGCAAAATGTGGTTTGCCACGTGGACAGGGCTTACAAGCTACAACGGATTTGAATTCAGGTTTTTTAAACCGGAACTGGGAAACCCATACAGCTTACCCGATAAGAAAACACATCGCATCCTGATTGATTCAAAAGATAATTTGTGGGTTGCCTCGCTTGCCGGAGTTTCGGTTTACAATAAGGAGGATAATACCTTCCGCTATGTTTCAATAGCCGGGCCATTGCCGGGCAGCTTTTATGTATTTGATATTTTCGAGACCAGGGGACTGATACTAATCCATAGCAATATTGGTTTTTATTTGGTTAATAATTACAATAAAGCCAAAATGTCGGCGCACCGGATATTTACTTTCGAGGGAGGCCAAAGAGTCGATGAATACGTACATTATGCCAATGTTTTCGAAGATAAGGTTTTACTTGTTACGAATAGTGATGCCAATAATCCAGACCGGATAAAAATTGCCGAATTAAAAGTAAGCTCCGCCGATACAGTACTGAATATCGTTTCCCGTCAAACTTTTGCCCGCCATATCAATACGGCTTTCTATTCAAAAACTGAAAAGAAATTTTTTCTGGGGACGAGCAACGGCGTTTCGGTGATACACCCCGAACTGAATTATCAAGTCAAGGATTTACCTTATTTAAAAGGTAACAACATTCAGTTGCTTTGTTACGCAAGCGATCGGCGCTTGTATGCTTCAGGCCCAAGCCCGGAGTTGTTATGGGCCGATCTGGTCCAGGGCAAAACCGGGAAATTTGTACCCGATCCGCTAAAATTTGGAAGCCTGCTCGATAATATTATAACTTCTTTGTTCGAAGATTATTCTGGAAATTTATGGGTTGGGCACCAGGGATTGGGATTAAGTATCCTTAATTTATATAGGAAAGCTTTCTTTTCATACAAGCGCGACCCGTCAAATCCCAAATCGCTGAGTGGGAATGTTGTGATGTGTTTTAACAGTACCAACGCCGAGACATTGATCGGTTTGCGCCAGGAGGGTATTAATGTTGCATCGAAACAAGCGCTACGAAACGGAGTAGCTGAATTTAAGTCAATCAGCTACCGGCAAAAGCCAGTTTTGAGCTCTGCTTTTAACCAGGTTTGGGATATTGCCAAAGAATCGGAGTCGGTTTTTTGGGTTGCTTCCGATGGTGGCGTTGCCCGGTTGGAAAAAACTTCAGGCGGATGGATTTACGGAAAACCCGGTGAAGAACCACTCTATAATAATATAGTCCGCAAAATTATCATTGACCAAAACCGCAACATCTGGCTGGGAACTACCGATGCCGGGTTGTTGTTTTTTCCGGCATTGGCAAAAAATCCTGAAAGAAAATATTTCGCTTTCCCCTCTGAAGCCGGAAATCCTGAAAGCCTTTCAGACCGTACGATTATTTCGATGAAAATTGACAGCCGGCAACGATTCTGGATTGGCACCAACAAGGGACTGAACCTGGTCAAAACACCTTACAATCAGCTTGACTTGAGTGGCGGGTCGAAACCCGACATCCGGTTTGAGCAATTCATTGCTGTAAAACCCGATAAAAATTTCCTCGGCGCCAACGAGATTAACTGCATGTATGAAAACAGCGACGGTAAAATCTGGGTTGCAACACAGGGAGGGGGAATCAGCATTTTCGATCCGCAGACCAAAAATTTTTCGAACATCACGGTTGAAAATGGTTTGCCGGGCAGCGATATTCTTGGAATACTTGACGATGGGGTTGCCATCATGTGGATTAGTTCCAACAAGGGTCTTGCCGCATACGATCAGAAAAATACAACCAAACCTTATACCTATTATAGTACTACCGATGGATTACAGGGCGAAACATTCAAGGTAAACTCGTATTTCAAAGCCGACGATGGCCAGATGTTTTTCGGAGGCGATAATGGGTTCACCACTTTTTACCCGAACGAAATAAAGTTAAACCCGATTCCTCCAAAAATCGAATTGACCAACTTCAGGATCGATAATAAAGTTGTTAATGTAGGGGATACCATTAGCCGTGGCAATATTTTTAACAAACCAATCGACGAAATTGAAGAAATAAATCTTCCGTACAGCAAAAATTCCTTTAGTGTTGGGGTTGGGGTCAACCATTTTCAATTCCCGGAAGGAAATATGATTAAGTATAAGCTTGATGGATTTCTTGATCGCTGGATTACATTATCAGCAGCTAATCAGTATGCTTATATGATTAAAGTCCCTGCTGGCCGCTATACGCTTCATATTTCGGGCGTGAGTTCCGACAATATTGAAGCAGAAACTGAAAAAATCATCCAGATTCATATTTTGCCGCCCTGGTATCAAACCTGGTATTTCATGACATTTTTATTGATGCTTGTTGTCGTTCTTGTAGGATATCTTTTTTACTGGTCAGCCGGAAAACAGAGAAAGACCTTCGAGCAAAAAATTGATGCAATTACATTCGAGAACAACGAAAATAAGATGCGTTTTCTGACCAATATAGCCCATGAGCTTCGTACCCCGCTGAGTTTAGTGATTGCTCCCATCGAGGACATGAAACAGAATTATAAAACAATCGATCCGGCCTGGAAAAACCACCTGACTCTTATTTACCGGAACTCAAACTACCTGCTTACTTTGATTAATCAGATTATCGATTTCAGGAAACTTGGCGCAGGCAAATTGCAGCTAAACCTGCAGACTACCGATATAGCCAGCATGGTTAGAGAAGTTGTTTCTAATTTTAAAGGATTGGAAAGCCGCCGGAAAACCAATCTTCAGGTTGATGTGCCTGAAAGGACCATCCTGGTTGATATCGACCGCCAGAAAATCGAAGAAGTATTGTATAACCTTTTATCGAATGCCTTTAAGCATACCAATGAGAACGCCTCTATCAAGGTCTCACTTGGTATATTAGATGTTGATCCGGGCGAGAATGCAAAAAACACCATCAGAATAACTGTTTTTAATGAAGGGAAAGATATCTCGGATGAAGATAAAACCCGGATATTTGAGCAGTTTTATAAAGTTAGCGAGAAGGTCGAAGGAGCTGGAATAGGCCTGTCTTTCTCGAAATCGCTGATCGAAATGCACAACGGAACAATCAAGGTCGAATCGGTTGAAGGTTCAGGAGTTGCTTTTCATGTTGATTTACCTTTCGACCAAATCGAAATAACAGATACGGCTTATACTGAACAGCAAAAAGACGGAGCTTTGTGGCTCGAAGATGTTTACGACAGCGTTCAGGTACTCGAACTCGAAAATAAAGGGAAAGATTTGACACTGGTGATTGTGGAGGACAATGTTGATTTGCGTTCTTTCCTGAAAAATGCACTGGCGGATCGCTATAACTGTCACGAAGCAAGTGACGGAAAAGAGGGCTACGATTTGATTACGCGCATAATTCCTGATATGATAATTTCTGATGTAATAATGCCCCGGATGGATGGATATGAGTTGTGCGCCAAAGTGAAAGAGAACAGCAAAACATGCCACATTCCTGTTATTCTTTTAACAGCCAATAACGCTGCCGAACATGTTGTTTCAGGTTTCGAAAAAGGCGCTGATGCATACATTACAAAGCCTTTTGATATGAGTATTATCAAAGCACAGATTTCGAGGCTGATTAAAAACAGGGAGCTGATCCGCGAAAAATACATCACCCATAATTTCATGGTCGAAATAACACAATCGAACCTTTCGAAAGACGATGAATTCATTGTCATGCTGCGTCAGTTGCTCGAGCAGAACCTTTCTGTAAGCGATTTTAACGTTAAAAAATTATCAGAAGATTTAAATATCAGTACCACCCATTTATACCGCAAACTAAAAGCGCTTACCGGCCTTTCGCCAGTCGAATTTATCCGCGTTTTTAAATTACAGAAAGCGTGCAAAATGCTATCCAATACAAATCAGTCGATTAAAGAAATCGGCTACGGGCTTGGGTTCAATAATTTGTCGTATTTTGTAAAGTGTTTTAGGGAACAATTTAATGTTACCCCAACAACCTTCAGGCAAAAGGGATTACCCGATCAAGGAAAAAAGGATAGCACAAATCAATCAGTAATGTCATAAATTAACCTCTTTTAACACTTAAATCCTTGTATTTAGCCATTTCCGGTTGTACAATATTTTATGTGTATCTCTCGAAATTCGATTTTGGTTACATTTGTCCGTTCATAAATTAATTTTACTTAGTTTTCCTCAATATTTATGATTTAAAAAAATGACAAAGAATAAACTTCTTACCTTAATTGCTTTATTTCTGCTGGTATTCTACGGTTGCAGTAAGGACGATCTTAAGCAGAGCAAATATGATCGACCTGATTGGCTTGCCGGGAAATTATACACGCAAATAAAGACGATTCCTGAACTATCAACTTTTGCAGATTTACTGCATGTTTCAGGTTACGACACTATTATTGATATGTCGGGTAGCTATACCATTTTTGCTCCGTCGAACGAGGCCTTCAAATTGTATTTTCAAAGTTCAAAATACAAGTCGGTTGCCGACATGCCCAAGTTGGAAGCTTTGAAACTTGTAAAATACCACCTTGTTCAAAATCCCTGGAGTAAAAAGCAACTTCAGGCGCTTGATATCTGGGGATGGATTGATACCCTCGACCTGCGCAACAACCTGCCCAGAGGCTATAAACGCGAAACTCTATTGTTGGAAAAAGACAAAAAATACGGAGTTGTTTACAGCAATTATCTGAAGCAGAACACTAAACTGAAACGGACCAATTTAATTGATACCCTTCAAACAAGCTGGAACCGCAAAGTTTTTAACGATTCCCGAAAATTTTCGCCCATCTTCTTCGATGAGTATTTCAATCTCTACGACCTTTCACCTTCGGATTACGAATTTTATTATGGCCGCCCATTCGAAGGCAACAATATTTATTACAGCGCCGGGAAAATAGTGAGTGAAGAAATATTTGCTGAAAATGGTTTCATATATTCTATCGACCGCGTTGCTGACCCTTTGAGAAATGGCCAGGAAATATTAAGCGACAAATCGAAAACTCACCAATACACGAATTATTATAACCTGGTTAACCAGTTTGCCGAATTGGAATACAACGAAAGTCAAACAAACAAACAGCCAGGGGCTGAACTGGGTTTGCGGGTTGATTCGCTTTTTAGCCTTCGTTATCCACAGTTGGTTTTCGATATCAATACCGAGCGGACAAAACCTCCAAAAGGCGTTTTTGGGCTGCCTAGTAATGTTACTATTCGTTATCACCACGGTATTGTAGCGCCTACCAACGAGGCCCTGAACAAACTTGTCAATGATTATCTTGCCGGTGGTAACAACTGGGGAAGCCTTCAGGCTGCACCTGAAAATATTAAACGTATCGTTGCCAACTCAAGCCTTTCGATTAACCCGATTTACCTGACTGACGTGCAGAAAGGTTTTTTGAACGGGGAAAATGATATTATACTTGTTGACGAAAACAGTATTGTGCAAAAGGAATATGGAAGCAATTGTACTTTCATTGGGGTTAATACACCAATTGTGCCCCGTGCATTCAGCAGTATAACGGGACCGGTATATGTTCGCAGGGGATTTTCGAGGGTAATGAACGCCATCGAAGCCACCGGCCTGCTTTCAGCATTAAAACGCAGAGGCCAGGACTATTCATTCTTTGTTGAAAGCGACGCCAACTCTTCGGTTGACTCGTCGTTCATGTACAATGGAACAGTTTTCTATGGCATCATGCTTGCCCCATCTGTACGGACCGTTCCATTTCCAACTTCCGACCTTCGGATTTTATTAATGAACCATGTGGGACTTTCAAACCCCAAAGGAGTTGCCCGCAAAGAGTTTATTAAGAATTTGGCCGGTAATTATTTGGTAGTTAATAATGTGACTAAAGTGGTCAGCGGAACCGTACCTACAACTTATGGTTATCGTGGTAATAGAATTGTAAATGTGATTCCCCGAAAAATAAGCACCAATGCCGACAACGGAACCACCTATGAAATTGATAACTGGTTCGATTTCAATGCCAATTCAATGTTTAATCAAATTTCGTCGAATTTTTTGAATTTTCATGCTTTAATGAAAAAAGCCGGGTTGAGTGAAGACAAACTGGGCCGCTATACATTCCTTTCAGAAAATCAAACCTATACAGCTTTAATTCCCAGCGACTCGGTGATGAATACCATCAACACCGATGCCATGAGCGAGACTGAATTGCGAAGATTTCTGATGATGCACTTTATACAGGGGGATATCATTTTTACCGATGGTAACCGTCAAACAAGCTATTATGAAACTACCCGTATTGCTGAAAGCTCGACTCAGTATAATACAAATTATACGGCGATAAAAATTATTCCTGGTATCGACATAATTACAATACCTGCAAAAGATGGCAGTAATTATTTGGTTGTCAACGAGTCGGGCCGAACCAACCAGATTACAGGAAGGAGTGTAAGTACTTCGGGGACAGAGGCATTCGCCAATATTGTGAGCACAGGTGTAGTTCACGAAATTAAGAAAGCGCTCATTTTCGACCAGCTTGATACCAAATAAACAACCAGCAAAAATTAGAATATTTTAAACCTAAGGTTTTTGAACACATGAAAAAAATGAAAAAAACCATAATTCTGGTCATAGCAACTTTCTGTTTTATCAGCGCTTTTTCGCAAACGAAAGTGACGATTCGTGGAAAGGTAATTGATCAGAAAGATAAATCACCGATTATTGGAGCAACCATTGTTGAATCTGATAAAGATAACCGCGTTGTCAATGGCGCTATTACCGATATTGATGGGAACTTTGTTTACGAAATGAGAAATCAGGTCAATTCGATGAAAGTTACCGTTATTGGTTATACGACCAAATCATTCAAACCTACACCTGGAAAAGCCCTTGTAATTGAATTGGTTTCGTCTGACATTGAACTTGATCAGGTTACTGTTGTTGCCAAAGCCAAGTCGGACAACCAGCTTACCAACATCGACGATCGTGATAATGCTTCATCGCGTGTTAAAATCGACCTTGTTGAAATGCGCGATGCCGGTATCACTTCGGCTGCCGACGCTCTTCAGGGTAAAGTTTCCGGGTTGGATATTATCAGCGCCTCGGGTGACC
>DAITNH010000161.1:0-11827 GCA_036834745.1 Prolixibacteraceae bacterium | reverse complement strand
AACGGTTCAGGAACAAACCGAAAATATTCAAAGCGCACTCGATGCCGGGTGCCGGTGGATTCAGTTACGCTTTAAAAATGCAGCGATCAATGAACTTGTTGATTTGGCGGTTCAGGTAAAAAAAATGTGTTCGGCTTATCGTGCAACTTTTATCATGAACGATCATGTGGACATCGCAAAAAGGACTGATGCGGATGGCGTGCACCTGGGATTGCTTGATACTTCCATCGCGGAGGCCCGAAGCATATTAGGCGAAAATAAAATCATTGGAGGCACGGCCAACACCATCAGCGATGTGATGATGCGCATCAGCGAAAACTGTGATTACATTGGCTTAGGCCCATTTCGTTTTACACCGACCAAAGAAAAATTAAGCCCCATCCATGGATTGGATGGAATAGCCCTGATTATGAA
The DNA here is from genome assembly GCA_036834745.1 of Prolixibacteraceae bacterium. GTDB lineage: Bacteria > Bacteroidota > Bacteroidia > Bacteroidales > Prolixibacteraceae > Aquipluma. The sequence goes on along the minus strand of DAITNH010000161.1, from coordinate 11,413 downwards.
AAAAGTCCTTTCCGGAGAGAAGCAAATTCCAATTTATGTCGTTGGTGGAATAATCCTAAATGATGTTCCTGAAATTATGAATACGGGGATATACGGAGTGGCCATTTCCAGCGAAATCACTGCCCACCCAAACCAGAAAGAGTTGATACAAAATCTTAATCTTTTGCTCCATGAATAAATTAAAAATTGCAGGGAAGGAATTTCAGTCGCGCTTGTTTTTGGGAACAGGAAAATTCGGTTCCCAAAAGCTAATGGAAGATGCGGTTCTGGCTTCTGGTTCTGAATTGGTTACCGTAGCCTTAAAGCGTATTGACATGGAAACCAATACAGACGGATTGCTCGCCCATTTGCAGTACCCGCACATCAACCTTTTGCCAAACACTTCAGGAGCCCGTAATGCCAAAGAAGCTATTTTTGCAGCGCAACTGGCGCGGGAGGCGCTGGAAACAAACTGGCTGAAGCTGGAAATCCACCCCGACCCCAGGTATTTAATGCCCGACCCGGTTGAAACGTTAATCGCATGCGAAGAGCTGGCAAGGCTTGGCTTTGTGGTTTTGCCATACATTCATGCCGACCCTGTTTTGTGCAAGCGGCTTGAAAATGCCGGAACCTCTGCCGTCATGCCGCTTGGCGCTCCCATCGGCAGTAACAAAGGCCTGAAATCAATCGACTTCCTTGAGATCATCATTGAGCAAAGTAATGTCCCTGTAATTGTTGACGCCGGAATAGGTTCTCCGTCGGACGCAGCAAAAGCAATGGAGATTGGTGCCGATGCCGTGCTGGTGAACACGGCCATTGCAGTGGCAGGCAATCCTGTGGAAATGGCCAGGGCCTTCAGGATGGCTGTAGAAGCAGGAAGAATTGCTTTCATGGCCAGGCTGGCAACAACGAAAAGAACCGCTGAAGCCAGCAGTCCACTTACCGCATTTTTAGGTTTATAATCAGCAAATGAGTTTTAAAGAAATATACAATCAGTATAGCTGGGATGAGGTCGAGGAATCCATCTATGATAAAACGTCGCACGATGTGGAAATGGCCCTTTCGTCACATCACCGGACCCTGGAAGATTTTAAAGCCTTAATTTCTCCGGCTGCAGCGCCTTACCTGGAAGAAATGGCGCAGCTAAGTCATCAGCTCACCCAAAAGCGCTTCGGGAAAACAATTCAAATGTATGCGCCGATTTATCTGAGCAATGTATGTACTAATTTCTGCACGTATTGCGGGTTTAATTCCGACAACAAGATTAAGAGGAAAACACTTACTCCTGATGAGATTTCACTGGAAATTGCCGTGATAAAGAAACAGGGGTTCAACCATATCCTGCTGGTAACCGGCGAAGCCAAACAAGTGGTACATGTCGATTATTTTAAAAACGCCATCGAAATCATAAAGCCGCATTTCGCGAATATCTCCATCGAAGTTCAGCCCCTTGATCAGGAAGAATATGAGGAATTGAAGCAGGCTGGAATATACGCAGTTTTGGTGTATCAGGAAACTTACAACAAAGGGAGATACTCCGAATATCACCCCAAAGGCAAGAAGGCAAATTTTGATTACCGGCTCGAAACTCCCGACAGGGCGGGAAAAGCAGGAATGCATAAAATTGGGGTCGGAGTTTTACTGGGACTCGAAGAGTGGCGTACCGATTCGTTCTTCTGCGCACTGCACCTCGATTATTTGCAAAAAAAATACTGGAAGACCAAATATTCGGTTTCATTTCCACGCATTCGCCCGGCTGAAGGAGTGGCGACTCCCAATGTCATTGTTTCCGACAGGGACTTGGTACAGTTAATCTGTACATACCGGCTGATGTATGAAGATGTTGAATTGTCAATGTCGACACGTGAGTCGGAACAATTCAGGAACAATATCCTCAGGTTGGGGATAACCAGCATGAGTGCCGGATCAAAAACCAATCCGGGAGGTTATGCCGTTGATCCGGAATCGCTGGAACAGTTTGCCATTTCCGATGAGCGAAGCGCATATCAAATGGCCGAATACATTTCAGGAATTAATTACGAACCGGTTTGGAAAGATTGGGACAAATCATTTGTATAAACCATGGCAACATTAACAGAGGAAGAATTAAACCGTTACAGCCGCCAATTAATGCTACCCGGATTTGGTCTTGAAGGACAAACCAAGTTGAAAAAATCCAGGGTGCTTATGATAGGCGCCGGCGGACTGGGCTGCCCGGTGCTTCAGTATTTATGCGCTGCAGGAGTGGGGACAATCGGAATCATTGATTTCGACAAAATAGAAATGCATAACTTAAACCGTCAGGTTTTGTATTCGACGGCAGATGTTGGAAAGCCTAAAGCTGAAGCCGCGGCCAATGTGTTGAAAGCTCAGAATCCCAATGTTGAATTTCAGGTTTATAACGACATTCTGAATAAGAAAAACAGCACGCAACTAATTTCCTCATTCGATATTATTGTCGATGGCTCCGATAATTTTCCTACCCGTTATTTGGTCAATGATACCTGTGTGGAATTAAAGAAACCGCTTGTTTATGGCAGTATTTTTAATTACGAGGCGCAACTGGCTGTATTTAACTACGATAGCGGAAAGAACCTAAGGGATATTTATCCTGAACCTCCCAATCCGGAAGATACACCGGGCTGTAACGAAAACGGGGTTTTGGGCGTAGTGCCCGGCATTTTAGGGACTTATATGGCCAATGCCTGTATTCAGGTTATTCTCGGCACATATAATAATAACAATTTATTGCTTTTTGATTTTGGGCAACTTAGTTCGGTGAAACTGAGAATGGACTAGTGCAGGCAAGGAAGATGTCCCTGAAATGCAACCTTTTCCTGTTTCATTTAAAAAGGAAGTCAAACGGTAAGAGTAAAAAGTATCTGTCTTGTCTTTATACTTTAACCTTTTGACTTGTTTTTATCTTTTCTTCTGAAAAAAATCCTTCATCAATTGCGAACATTCGTTTTCCAGAATGCCAAAAACAACTTCAGTTTTGGGATGTAAAGCTGCGGGAGCAAACTTTCGGAAACCCCGTTTTTCGTCGGAAGCACCATACACCACTTTGCCAATCTGCGACCAGCCCAAAGCTCCCGCACACATCACACATGGTTCAATGGTAACGTACAGCGTGCATTCGTTCAGGTACTTTCCGCCTAATAAGTTGGCTGCAGAAGTAATCGCCTGCATTTCGGCGTGGGCAGTTACATCGGTCAATGTTTCGGTGAGGTTGTGGGCACGGGCAATGATGCGGTTTTGCGAAACCACCACCGCGCCAACCGGAATTTCGCCTTCGCTGTAGGCTTGTTCAGCTTCCTGAAGCGCCTGTCGCATATAATATTCGTCGTTAAAAAGATCCATAGGTCAGGTAAAAAAGGTGTAAGGCGATGCACTGAGCAAAGCCGAAGTGTCAAAAGTAAAAAGAAATGGCAAAACAAACGTTTCACAAGAAATTTGGAAAATCGGGAACTTAATTCTGCTGAGAAAAATAAATATCATAAATGTGAAAGGCATATATTTAAGTCAAACACCTGCAAATCCTTCTATACTTGCTAAAGTGTTCATTGATGAATGGTGGGTGAAAGCTAATAAAAGAATAGAAATTTCTTTTGCTTACTTTTTTCTGAAGGTGTTTACTATACTCATCTTTCCGTCAGGACTTGTCCGGGTTAAAACAAGTTGTTCGTTCTTCATTTCGCAAGTGTAATCTACATCAATAAGCTGTCCTTCAAACTTAAGCGTTACAATTAATTTGTTGCCCGTAATTTTCCAGGTTCCTTCGTAGGTATCCAAAGTGCCCGAGCCCGACATGTTGCTGGTTTGCTTGAATTTACCTTCGCCCATAAAATAGAAATCGGAAACTGCACTGCCGTTTTTAATTTCAGCTTCCATAACCTTTTGAGTTCCTTCAGGGGTAACATAGGTTAGATCAATTATTCCCCATGTGCCTGCAAGGTTTATTCCTTCGTCTTGTTCATTATCTTCTGAACAATTTACCGAGAATGGCAACATTACCATGCAAATCAAGATGATAGTTTTCATGATTAAATGATTTAAGGTTCAATTGCTATACGTATATTTTGGTGATGTGTTGACTATTCTCTAAAGTATAAATCCTGAAACTGACTTTTCTCCCTGATTGCCTGAAGAATTCCATCTTTTTTTTGAGGGATGGTATCCTTTATTGTTATAAAAACCTTCTGAAATCCGTGGCAGGACAGTTCCCCTGTCAGCAGGAGGGCTTCCCGACCGGCAGGACGCCCAGATTTTCAGCAGGGCGATGATTTCTGACCGCGGGGCGGCAAAAACTTCAGCAGGACAGTGATTTTCTCCGGCAGGACGGGAAAATCTTTAGCAGGACGGTGAAAAATCCGGCAGGGCGAGCGGTGACGGGCTTTTGCGCGAAATACAACTTGTAATTTAGGATACAACGCACGAAGGACTGGTAAAATATAAGTTTTGATTATCAATAATTATTGGGGAAAGTAGTATATATTTGGGGTAGTTAACAGTTGGCACGCATGTTAAGTGCAGTCACCAGCGCCAAATAACAATTTATTGCTTCTTTAACCAATATAAAAAATGAATTCAATGAAAAAGTCAATCACCATTTTATTGTCAATTGTTCTTTATTGGACATCTAATGCGCATGAGAACAATATAATCAATATCCATTTCGAAGTGAAACAATTTGAAAAATTAAATCTAATTATCGTACTTCCTGAGATACAAGCTGATGGAAGGCGTAATAAAGCAAGTATTGCAGGTATATCTGAAAATGGAACGGACTGGATTTTCAATTTCCCGGATAGTCTTTATAACAAACACTTGTATACTAAAATTGAAGTGCCGGCAACATCGGACACCTTGGATGAATTAGTTGGATTTATCAACATAAATGGCAATGACACACTTTTAGCGGGTAATTACTGCTTTTCAAGAGGCATATCTCACATAAATGCAGTTTATTCAGGAACTAAATCTTTTCAGATGCTTAACATTGACCCAGTTACACATATAGGTTACTTTAAGACTGTTATTCAAGATCGGTTTTTAATTTCTGCCCCGAGTGACAAGCAACTTTTAGCCTCAATAGAAGCAATGGGGTCCGGTTACAGCAGACCCACCATTTTGGAATCAATTGCTTATCAAAAACAATTGATTCAATATGAGAATTTAACAAAGAAATATCCCGATTCTCACTTTTTATCTTACGAGTTAAGTTCAAACCTCAATGCTTATAAATCGAAAGCTGATATTCAAAGAATTTTTGATTGCTTTTCTTCTGAGATCAAGCAATCTTATTATAGTCGGAGAACAAGCGATTTTCTTGATTCACGGAATACACAATTCGATTATACAACTTTCGAAAACAGTATTTTACCAGTTTGGGATACAGACAAAACTGAGCCTATTGTTCAGGACACATCAAAGTATAACTTAATAGTATTTTCGGCATCTTGGTGTGGTCCGTGTCATGCACTTATACCGGAACTTAAGAAAATTTATACTAATTATAAAGATCATTTGATACTTACGTATGTCTCTATGGATGAACAAAGAACGTTGAAAGATTGGAGTACTTTAGTACGCAAAGAAAATATACTTTGGAGAAGTCTTTTAGCCAAAGACAATTTGAAGGTCATACAAGATAAGTATTGCGCCCGGGGTATTCCTCAGATGATTTTAGTTTATCCGGGTGGGAAAATGGCGGAAATTCTGGATGTAAGGTTGGATAAAGATTATGAAAAGCTATTAGAGCTGAGAAAGCTATGAGAAATAAAACGTTTGCTGTTAGCTAACTACCCCGCAAGCCGGTTTCAGTGCTTTGTTGTCAGAAAATTAGTAAATTGAAAATACAGCACTTCGCAGGAAGTTCATCGGTTAAATTCCGCCCTTTGAGTGGCGATGCGTTTTCGGAAATAAGGAGACGTAACTGTCCTTTTTATGGGCGATAGCGGAATTGAGAGGTTGTTGGTTTTGAGTCTGTAGCACTTTTTCGATAATTTCGATATTGCATCCTTTCAGCAAAATAATTTTAATGAGTTCCTTATGGCAAAAATCAATGTACAACAAACCGATGTAACCATCCTGCAAATCAACGATACGGATTACATTTCGCTGACGGATATGGCAAATGCCAAAGAAAGCGTAAGCCGTGCTGCCGATATTATAAAAAACTGGCTAAGAAACCGTTATACACTTGAATTTCTGGACTTGGGAGCAGATTAATAACCCCAATTTTAAAGTGGTCGAATTTGACCACTTTAAATCTCAGGCGGGGTTACCAAGTTATTAAGCATTTCGGAATGGATAGAAAATACAAATGTTCAGAATGAATTTTTAATGAGATGATCATGGCAAAAAGCAAAAAAATAGATGTGCACGGAACTGAAATACTTGTTTATACTGAGAAAAATGATGAGTTTATAAGTTTAACCGACATTGCCAGGTATAGAGATGCCGAAAGAAGCGATTATATTTTGCAAAACTGGATGCGAAACCGCAGCACTATTGAGTTTATTGGCCTATGGGAATTATTCAACAATCCGGATTTTAATTCCATCGAATTCGATGGAATTTTTACCTGATAAAAGAATTCCAACGTCTGAAGGAAGAAGAGCAAAAACAATTGGGATGGACGGCCAAACGCGAACTTGCAAAAATAAACTACCATATCCACACCGATGCCATCAAGCAACATTTAATACCCGCCGAACTTACCAAAGAGCAAATTTCTATGGTTTACGCCAGCGAAGCCGATGTGCTGAATGTGGCTCTTTATGGTATTACCGCCAAACAATGGAGAGAGGCAAACCCTGAACTGAAAGGAAATATCCGCGATTATTCGACTATCAACGAGTTGATATGCCTTTCGAATATGGAAAATATAAATGCCGTACTCATCAACGATGGAGTTTTGCAACGCGAACGGTTGATTCGTCTGAATAAAATAGCCATACAACAAATGCAAGTACTCGCAAATGTTGAAAACCGCAAAATGCTGAAATAATCCCGCATTTCAGGGCGCGAACTTGTTTAGAGGGGACATCTTTCAAAAGAGATGGCATCCCTAAAAGTAAAGTTTCCTTCCGAAATTGACATTTTCCCGGCAATTATTCCAAAAACTGCCAATTTTTGCACCGAACACATGTTATTACATTTATTCATTACATATTGCACAATATCAATGGTTTTAGTTTAAAATGTTTGAACATGGATGCAAATATCATTAAGGTTGGCAACTTGGGAGTAAAAGAAGCCGAAAGAAACGGGGTATATTGGGTGAACTAGGATCCGATAAGTGGGCATGAAATAGCTAAAGAGGCCATGCGTGGTGGTAAGTACCGATCAATTGAACAAACACCTGCAAACTGTTATTGTTGCACCTTTGACATCGATCTCAAAGGAATACCCCTGGAGGGTGAAATGCAAGGTTGCAGGAAAATGGGGAACTATTGCAACTGACCAACTCCGGACTGTTGACAAAGAAAGACTGGAAGGACTGATTGACAGATTGGATAGCAGTGAATCAGAAGCTCTATTGGAAGTTTTAAGGCAGATGTTCCAGGAATAATCAAGATCGTTAGTATATGTACAGAAGACATACATGCGACGAATTACGCATCAATCATGAAAGGCACTTTGGATATGTACAAACAATACATAAGCATGTAAACATACTTACACTATGGAGCCTGTTCCTTCAGCACCAATTTGGCTTTGTCGTTGCTTACGATGTTGGAATAAAATTCAACCACCGCCTTGTAATTTTCTTTCGGCCAAGAACCGAGATTGATTTTCACCTCCCGAACATAAATAGCCCGATCATTTTGAACGGTCATCTTTGAAATGTATTCGCCATATTCATTAGTAATAGTTTTGTCGCGCGGAATGGTTTCGACCTGATAACCTTTTGGCAACTGAAAAACAATGGAGTCTTTGTCGTGAAACGAGTATTTCTGCTCAACCGGCATCCTTCGGTTATCAACCCTGGCCGGATTACTTTTACGCTGATTCAGCATGTTCATCGGGATAAAAAGGCGGGTTCCGGTTTTGGTAGCGTACTTTGCCGACGTCATTGTCAGTGATTCAATTGCTTCAGGAATTTTATCCTTTTTCACCTCATATCCGAACGAATTAAGCACAAGGCCCGGAATTCCAATACTTTCAAGAAGTTCCTTTTCCTGATCTTCTTTACTTTCGTCGAAGATCGGGGAAACATTGTCGTACTGATATCCAGAATACCTGGTTTTTACAGTAGCCTTCATCGCGCCATCAGGATCGATTTGTACATCGGCCGCACGAAATTGCAAATTCTGTTTGGATGTAAGCAACGGAGTAACTGTCAGTTTTCCACCTTCCGGAGTAATGAGCATTACCTTACGCCCGGCTACAAATGTACCCAGATAACCGACCGGCTGGTCCTGACTCGTGCATTCCAGCCAAATGGTGTCGTTGCGCAACGGTACGCAAAGAATCGCATGGTTGTTTTGGTTGATGGTTGGAAAGTCGGTCATGGTAATTCCCAAATTGGGACCCGCCCCTGCAAGTACATACAACGATGGAATGCCCACACAATTCAGCAGCGATTTCATATAGTTGGAGAGTGCTTTGCAATCGCCATACCCAAGCCGGTCAACTGTTTCGGCAGGAAAAGGCTGAAAACCTCCCAATCCGAGTTGAATACCCACATAACGGGTACGTTTCTGCATGTATTGGTAAAGTGCATTCACGGCCAGTGTTGTATCTTTAATTTCTCCCGTAAGGTTGCGTATTTCGGCTTGTCTTGGCAGAGTCAATTGGTCGCGCCCGTTGTTCAATCCTGAAACCCATTTGCCCAATTCGTTCCATGAGGTCATTTTTCCATCAGATGCATCGTACGTGAAATTTGTAGGGGCAATTATTACCCGCGAAGTTTGGGTGTAAAGTGGCGGCGACATCGGTTCCGACCGCCAGGCAGCAATTGAATCGAGTTTCCATTCATCGAAGTGTGTTCCGGTTTCATTTTTCTCTGTTCTGCAACCGGAAGGAATGTTTATCTCCCTGACGCGTATTTCAAGATTTTCAGGATAAGAAACATGAAAGGAGGATTTTTCGACGGAAAGCCGGTAGTCCTCTATTGGCTGCCAATCAGGATAACCAATCAGTCCATCATGTTCAATTTCATATTGATATTCAATAGTATATGGATAAACCTTGATCTTAAAATCGGCCAGTTTTAATCGTAAATCATCGTACATTTGACCGGCTGAAGTATAATTTACATCCTGAATGGCACTGTTTTTAAGCTTATCGTCCGCGATGCCTGCTGCGTTGTATATTCTTCCTGAAATGGATTTTATTTTTTCAGATTTGTCATATGGAAGAATGAGTCGTCCAAAATGATCGCCATTTTCTTCGAGAACTGTAATAACTAAATGTACCTTTTCGATGGCCTTGCCATAATCCAAGAGCTCAAATTCGTGTCTGTATTCGCGACAAACAGCATAAGCGTCTTTTTTTATGGCATCCGTAATGGTTGAAGCCGGGTAAAACAACTGATCTTTCTCTTTTCCTGTGAGCGAAACCACCAAAACCAGCAAAAAGCCCATTGACAATAAAACTTTTAGCTTCATCAGTTAGTAATTTTTTTTAGCACTATTTGTTCCGATTCTTTTGCAACAACAATGTCGAAGAAATCTTTTAGCTGTGGGTATTCTGCCGGTAAAAAGAGTGTTTTGCCGATGTTTAAGCGCGTAGAAAGTACAATCCTGTTATCAGTTTTTTGAATTCTGTAAATAAACATTGCGCTTTTCTCTTCGAGTACGTACGACTTGCTTTGTGGCAGTTCTTCAACCGTGTACCCATCGGGAACAATCAAATTCAATTGATAAATTTCGTCAGATGCAACGCCAAAATCGACCGGATATTCACGGGTAGGCGATGTAAATGGATTTTTAGTCGTCCGCACAAGCAAAACCGGATCAATGTAAATGATATCAGCATCAGATTCTGACTGATTCTGGAGTTCGATTGTATATCTCTTTTCAAGTTGTTGGTATGCACTGTCAACGTTGGTGTACTTATAATCATTGAATAATACATCTGTTGAACTATTTCTAAGTTTGTCAAAATATTCCTTCCGGCCGCCGGCCTTTTTCACTGATTCACGAAAATTAAAAGCGTTTAGCCCTGTTTCGCTCGATACAACATTGCCGGAAAATTTGCCCTCTTTTAGTTCCATAAATACCAGGGTATTGCTTGTCGACTTAACATTGGTTAAAGCTACATCGTCAACAATGTCTCTTTTTATCATTCGCCCGGTGCCATTGAGGCACCTGAATGGGAGCAATCCGGCAGATAAATTTACTTCTGTGGCATCAAGAAGAACGGGAATTTCATTAATTACAGCACTGGCAATTACATAATTGCAATCGCTTAAAGTAGCATGCGCCACTGGAAGCATACCATTGTCGCGGGTACTCAGGATAACCGGATTTGCTTCAATACCGGCTTCATTCAACATTGCTATCAGCAATAAATTAATTTCGGCCGAATTGCCATTTTTTTCAGTAAATATTCTCCTTAATGGTTTAGCAGGCATGTAAGATCTGGATCCATTCCATTTTATATTGTGCTGTACATAGTTATAAATAGCTATCATCTTCTGTTTTTCATCAGCTTTTCCATTAATTAGAGAGGCAATCTCATCCTTCGCATAATTGGCCGATTTGATTTGCCCGCCAAAATCTTCATCATTAAGTAAGTCATTGGCAATCTCCTTCCACGAATTGGTATAGCTTTTATATGCCCCTCCAATTTTTGTAAAATCCATTACTGCCAACTCAAATTTCACCTTTGTAGTATAATTATCAAGGGTTGACAGATAGGGTTCCTCTTTCATTGCCGGAACATCATAGGCCGAAAAGTTATAAATTTTTGCCAGATAGGAGATCGAGTGGCTTTCCAGTTGCCGCTGCCCGCCGCCGCTCAATGCACTTCCCGGAGTTATGGTGCTGGAAGTAAAGTTTATGGTCTCGTTTCTGGTTGTATGTTTTGGTGCATTCATTCTGTGATACCCCATTGAAGATTGGTTGTAATCAAAATATTCAGGGTGAATTACCTCATATTGGCTCCATTTGACCGGGATTAAATATTGAAATTCCCATTCCTGAAGGTTCCATAGAAGTGGTGAATATATGGAGTATTTTAAGTCAATTACCGATCCGATTTTTACCGAAGGAAGCGATAGGCGAACCATCTCCCAATATTTATTTTCCCTTTCCTTGGACACGGATTCCTTTTTCATTTCAGTTTTAGCCACTTTGCCGTTTTCAATATTGAATGTTGTTCCTTCAACCGCGGCTATTTCCTCCTTATTCTGAGGAGAAGAATAGAGTGGAATGGAAAAATTTCCCCAATCAGTACCTGTTTGCTTTAAAATTTTTATCCT